>NZ_JBYSYE010000002.1:0-281159 GCF_058782925.1 Pseudomonas sp. FW305-E2
GGCGGGCATACGGGGGCCGACCTGGCGATTTTCGATGAAAAGACCGGCGTGCTGTTTGCCGGCGATCTGGTGTTCTACGAACGCGCCCTGACCACGCCCAACAGCCCGGGGCTGGACGTGTGGCTCAAGGACCTGGATACCCTGCAGGCACTGCCCTGGAAACAGCTTGTACCCGGGCATGGCCCCTTGGCCAGTGATGCGCAGCCGTTCGTGCAGATGCGTGACTACCTGGGCTGGCTCGATGGCCTGATGCGTGATGGCGCGGCGCGCGGTGACGACATGGCCGAGATGATCCGCAGCCCCATTCCCGAACGGTTTGCCGGGATCAGCCTGACGCGTTATGAGCTGATCCGCAGTGTCAGCCACCTGTACCCGCGTTACGAGCGCCAGCAGTTGCAGCGCTTGCCATGACATTTACGGTGCCTGTGAGCCCCCGCGCCGTCCGTGCCGCGCTCTATGGCTGCCCCCGTCCATCGCTCAGTCCCCTACCAAGGAACTAGAAAACTCCGCACTGCGGGCAATTGTTGGCAATCGGGTCGGGACCAAGAATTCCCGGCACACCGGGAAATTTTCCCGGGCACAACAAAAAAACCAAAGGTAGCCGTCATGACCCGATCCCCACGTCGCCCCTTGTTCGCCGTGAGCCTGGTGCTCAGCGCCATGCTGCTTGCCGGCGCGGCGCACGCCGCTGTCAGCAATGAAGAAATCCTCCAGGACCCGAAGAACCCGCAGCAGATCGTGACCAATGGCCTGGGCGTCCAGGGCCAGCGCTACAGCCCGCTGGATCTGCTCAACGTCAATAACGTCAAGGAGCTGCGCCCGGTCTGGGCGTTCTCCTTTGGTGGGGAGAAGCAGCGCGGCCAGCAGGCCCAGCCGCTGATCAAGGACGGGGTGATGTACCTGACCGGCTCCTACTCGCGGGTGTTCGCCGTGGACGCCCGCACCGGCAAGAAACTGTGGCAATACGATGCACGTCTGCCGGATGACATCCGCCCTTGCTGCGACGTGATCAACCGCGGCGTCGCGCTGTACGGCAACCTGGTGTTCTTCGGCACGCTGGACGCCAAGCTGGTGGCCCTGAACAAGGACACCGGCAAGGTGGTCTGGAGCAAGAAGGTCGCCGACCACAAAGAAGGCTACTCCATCAGTGCCGCGCCGATGATCGTCAATGGCAAGCTGATTACCGGCGTTGCCGGCGGCGAGTTCGGCGTGGTGGGCAAGATCCAGGCGTACAACCCGGAGAACGGCGAGCTGCTGTGGATGCGCCCCACCGTGGAAGGGCACATGGGCTATGTGTACAAGGACGGCAAGGCGATCGAGAACGGTATTTCCGGCGGTGAGGCGGGCAAGACCTGGCCTGGCGACCTGTGGAAGACCGGCGGCGCCGCGCCGTGGCTGGGCGGTTACTACGACCCGGAAACCAACCTGATCCTGTTTGGTACCGGTAACCCGGCCCCGTGGAACTCGCACCTGCGCCCCGGTGACAACCTGTACTCCTCCTCACGCCTGGCACTGAACCCGGACGACGGCACCATCAAGTGGCACTTCCAGAGCACGCCGCATGACGGCTGGGACTTCGACGGCGTGAACGAGCTGATCTCGTTCAACTACAAGGACGGCGGCAAGGAGATCAAGGCTGCCGCTACGGCCGACCGCAACGGTTTCTTCTACGTGCTCGATCGCACCAACGGCAAGTTCATCCGTGGCTTCCCCTTCGTTGACAAGATCACCTGGGCCACGGGCCTGGACAAGGACGGCCGGCCGATCTACAACGACGCCAGCCGCCCGGGTGCCCCCGGCAGCGAGGCCAAGGGCAGCTCGGTGTTTGTCGCGCCGGCCTTCCTCGGCGCCAAGAACTGGATGCCGATGGCCTACAACAAGGACACAGGGCTGTTCTACGTGCCGTCCAACGAGTGGGGCATGGACATCTGGAACGAAGGCATCGCCTACAAGAAAGGTGCGGCGTTCCTCGGCGCCGGTTTCACCATCAAGCCGCTCAACGAAGACTACATCGGCGTGCTGCGCGCCATCGACCCGATCAGCGGCAAGGAAGTGTGGCGCCACAAGAACTACGCGCCGCTGTGGGGCGGTGTGCTGACCACCAAGGGCAACCTGGTGTTCACGGGCACGCCAGAGGGCTTCCTGCAGGCATTCAACGCCAAGACCGGCGACAAGGTCTGGGAATTCCAGACCGGCTCAGGCGTGCTTGGCTCGCCCGTCACCTGGGAAATGGACGGCGAGCAATACGTCTCGGTGGTCTCCGGCTGGGGCGGCGCGGTGCCGCTGTGGGGCGGCGAAGTGGCCAAACGGGTCAAGGACTTCAACCAGGGCGGCATGCTCTGGACCTTCAAGTTGCCCAAGCAGTTGCAGCAAACGGCAAGCGCCAAGCCATAACGCCTGCCTACTGCCGCTTGCTGCCGCTGATCGGTGGCAAGCGGCCCCAGGCTCTGACGAAAAGCCTTGATACTTGTTCATGCTGCGTTGAAAACCGCCTCGGAATGCTCATGTACTCCCGTACAGTCGGGCGCGACCCCGGCCGTTCCTCGGCTGTTTCCGCCTTGCCTGACCTGCGTCTCAAGACTTTTCGTACAGAGCCTACTACCAAATGACGAGAGCCCCGCTGCCAACGATGCATTCGCCCGGCACGCGGGGCTTCTTACCATCGGTGCATCGCCTGTCGTGGGACAGGCACCGACCCGCAGAGGCTCAGCATGATCTACGCACAACCCGGAACTCCAGGCGCCGTCGTATCCTTCAAACCCCGTTATGGCAACTTCATCGGTGGCGAGTTCGTGCAGCCGTTGGCTGGCCAGTACTTCACCAACAGCTCGCCGGTCAATGGCCAGCCGATTGCCGAATTCCCGCGCTCCACGGCCCAGGACGTCGAGCGCGCCCTGGACGCCGCGCATGCCGCCGCCGAAGCCTGGGGCAAGACCTCGGTGCAAGACCGTGCGCGGGTACTGCTCAAAATTGCCGACCGCATCGAACAGAACCTGGAAGTGCTGGCGGTTACCGAAAGCTGGGACAACGGCAAGGCCATACGCGAAACCTTGAATGCCGACGTGCCGCTGGCAGCGGACCACTTCCGCTATTTTGCCGGTTGCATCCGCGCCCAGGAGGGTGGCGTAGGCGAGATCAACGAAGGCACCGTGGCTTATCACATCCACGAGCCGCTGGGTGTGGTGGGGCAGATCATCCCGTGGAACTTCCCGCTGCTGATGGCCGCCTGGAAGCTCGCCCCGGCCTTGGCCGCTGGCAACTGCGTGGTGCTCAAGCCCGCGGAGCAGACGCCGCTGTCGATTACCGTCTTTGCCGAACTGATCGCCGACCTGTTGCCGGCAGGCGTACTGAACATCGTCCAGGGCTTTGGCCGTGAGGCCGGCGAGGCGCTGGCCACCAGCAAGCGCATTGCCAAGATCGCGTTCACCGGGTCCACCCCGGTGGGCTCGCACATCATGAAGTGCGCGGCCGAGAACATCATCCCGTCCACCGTCGAACTGGGTGGCAAGTCGCCGAACATTTTCTTCGAAGACATCATGCAGGCCGAGCCGGCGTTCATCGAGAAGGCTGCCGAAGGCCTGGTGCTGGCGTTCTTCAACCAGGGCGAGGTGTGCACCTGCCCGTCACGGGCGCTGATCCAGGAGTCGATCTACGAACCGTTCATGGCCGAGGTGATGAAGAAGATCGCCAAGATCACCCGCGGCAACCCGCTGGATACCGAAACCATGGTGGGTGCCCAGGCGTCCGAGCAACAGTACGACAAGATCCTTTCGTACCTGGAGATTGCCCGGGAGGAGGGCGCGCAGCTGCTCACCGGCGGTGGTGCCGAGCGGCTGCAGGGTGACCTGGCCAGCGGTTACTACATTCAGCCAACCCTGCTCAAGGGCAACAACAAGATGCGCGTGTTCCAGGAAGAAATCTTCGGGCCAGTGGTGGGCGTGACCACCTTCAAGGACGAAGCCGAAGCGCTGGCGATCGCCAACGACAGTGAATTCGGCCTGGGCGCCGGCCTGTGGACCCGCGACATCAACCGCGCTTACCGCATGGGCCGCGGGATCAAGGCCGGGCGAGTGTGGACCAACTGCTACCACCTGTACCCGGCGCATGCGGCGTTCGGGGGGTACAAGAAGTCCGGTGTTGGCCGTGAGACCCACAAGATGATGCTTGACCATTATCAGCAGACCAAGAACTTGCTGGTGAGCTACGACATCAATCCGCTGGGCTTCTTCTAAACCGCGTTGCGGCCTTCGCGGGCTCGCCCGCCCCCACAGGTTCACCGCTGGTTCCAGAACCGGTGCAGAACCTGTGGGCGCGGGCGAGCCCGCAAAAGGGCCGGCACATGCATGGGCTACCCGTACCAACGCACCCCGCCAGCTCGTTCCAAAGTAGCATTCGGTCCGGTCCGCCCCCGTGCATTAATGCTTCTACCGGAATCCTCCGGCACAAGAAGAGGACTTGCCCTATGTGGACTAAACCCGCCTATACCGACCTGCGCATTGGCTTCGAAGTGACGATGTATTTCGCCAACCGTTGATGACGGCCCGGCCATCGCCACGGTGGCCGGATCCTCCTGGAGCATGTGCCTGTGAACCTGATTGATCGCCAGCAAGCCCTTGCCTTGGGGCGAGGCTTGCGCCTGGACTGGGAGCCACAGAAGGCTTGCCACGTGCTGTTGTACGCCGGGGGCATCATCGAGCTCAATGCCAGTGCCGGCTGGGTCCTGGCGCTGCTGGACGGCCACAGTACGGTGGCAACGGTCATCGACCGCCTGGCACAACGCTTCCCCGATGTACCGGGGCTCGAAGAGGACGTACTGGCGTTTCTGGAGGTGGCCCGCGCCAAATCCTGGATAGAATGACCGGTAGCCCCGCTTTGGTCTGGTTGCTTTCGTGGTGGGATGCTTTACGCTGGCGTTTATCTTCCAGAACAATAAGAACAGGCTTACCAATGAGCCAGAGTTTCAGCCCCCTTCGCAAGTTTGTATCGCCTGAAATCATCTTTGGTGCCGGCTGCCGGCACAATGTGGCCAATTACGCCAAAACCTTCGGCGCACGCAAGGTACTGGTGGTCAGCGACCCTGGCGTGATCGCGGCCGGCTGGGTGGCGGATGTGGAGGCCAGCCTGCAGGCCCAGGGTATCGACTACTGCCTGTACACAGCGGTGTCACCCAACCCGCGGGTCGAAGAGGTGATGCTCGGCGCCGAAATCTATCGGCAGAACCACTGTGACGTGATCGTCGCCGTCGGTGGCGGCAGCCCGATGGATTGCGGCAAGGCCATCGGCATCGTGGTGGCCCATGGGCGCAGCATCCTCGAATTCGAGGGCGTGGACATGATCCGCGTGCCCAGCCCGCCGCTGATCCTGATTCCGACCACCGCCGGCACCTCGGCGGACGTGTCGCAGTTCGTGATCATTTCCAACCAGCAGGAACGCATGAAGTTCTCCATCGTCAGCAAGGCGGTGGTGCCGGACGTGTCGCTGATCGACCCGCAGACCACCCTGAGCATGGACCCGTTCCTGTCGGCCTGTACCGGCATCGATGCGTTGGTGCATGCCATCGAGGCCTTCGTGTCTACCGGCCACGGGCCGCTGACCGATCCCCATGCGCTGGAAGCCATGCGCCTGATCAATGGCAACCTGGTGGAGATGATCGCCAACCCCACCGATATTGCACTGCGTGAAAAGATCATGCTCGGCAGCATGCAGGCGGGGCTGGCGTTCTCCAATGCGATCCTGGGCGCAGTGCACGCCATGTCGCACAGCCTGGGCGGCTTCCTCGACTTGCCCCATGGCTTGTGCAACGCGGTGCTGGTGGAGCACGTGGTGGCGTTCAACTACAGCTCGGCGCCGGAGCGTTTCAAGGTGATCGCCGAAGTGTTTGGTATCGACTGCCGCGGTCTCAATCACCGGCAGATCTGCGATCGGTTGGTAGAGCACCTGATTGCCCTGAAGCGTGCCATCGGTTTCCATGAAACCCTGGGCCTGCACGGGGTGCGCACGTCCGATATCCCGTTCCTGTCGCAACACGCGATGGATGACCCGTGCATCCTCACCAACCCCCGTGCGTCCAGCCAGCGTGATGTCGAGGTCGTTTATGGCGAGGCCCTCTGACGAGCAGCAGCGGGCGTTGGCCGGGCTGCTGGGGCTGGGTGACCACTCGGCGCGCAAAAGCCATTACCCGGAGCTGTCCGCCCGCCTGGACGAACTGGAAGCCGAACGCAACCGTTACAAATGGCTGTTCGAAAACGCCGTGCACGGTATTTTCCAGGCCAGCCTTCAGGACGGCATGCGTGCCGCCAACCCGGCGTTGGCGCGCATGCTCGGCTACGACGACCCGCAAGCGGTGCTGTTTTCCCTGACGGACCTGGCCGCCAACCTGTTTGACGGCGGTGCCGAGGAGTTACAGGCCATTACCGCAGTGCTCGCCCGTGAGCACAGCCTGCACGGCTACGAAACCCGTTTGCGGCGCAAGGACGGCAGCCATCTCGATGTGCTCATGAACCTGCTGCTCAAACCCGGCCATGAAGGGCTGGTGGAGGGGTTCGTTGCCGACATCACCGAGCGCAAGCTCGCCCAGCAACGCCTGCAACAGCTCAATGATGAACTGGAGCAACGGGTCGCTGCGCGTACCGATGAATTGCTGGAGGCGCGCGATGCTGCTGAAGCTGCCAACCGCAGCAAGGACAAATACCTCGCCGCCGCCAGCCATGACCTGCTGCAACCGCTGAACGCCGCCCGCTTGCTGATCTCGACCTTGCGCGAGCGGCCATTGCCAGAGGCCGAGCATGTGCTGGTGGAGCGGACCCACCAGGCCCTGGAGGGCGCGGAAGACCTGCTGACCGACCTGCTGGACATTTCCCGGCTCGACCAGGCGGCGGTAAAGCCGGATGTGGCCGTGTACCGCCTGGACGAGCTCTTCGCGCCGCTGGTCTCGGAGTTCAGCTCAGTGGCCGATGCGGCGGGCCTGAAGCTGCATGCGTGCATCCCGGACTGTGCCATCAGCACTGACCTGCGACTGATGACGCGTATCCTGCGCAACTTCCTCAGCAACGCCTGCCGCTACACCGACGAAGGCCGGATCTTGCTGGGGGCGAGGCGCCGCGGTGGTCATTTGCGGCTGGAGGTGTGGGATACCGGGCGGGGCATAGCGCAGGATCGGCTGCAGGCCATATTTCTCGAGTTCAACCAGCTGGACGTTGGCCGCGCAGCGGATCGCAAGGGCGTTGGCCTGGGGCTGGCCATCGTCGAGCGGATCGCCAAGATTCTCGGTTACCGGATTGAGGTACGTTCGTGGCCGGGGCGTGGTTCGGTGTTCAGCATCGAGGTCCCGCTGGGTAAAGAGGTGCCGCTGGCCGCTCACCAGGTTGTGCCGCTGCCAAGCGTCGGCAACCCGCTACCGGGCCGCCGCCTATTGGTACTGGACAACGAAGTGAGCATCCTCGAGAGCATGGGCGCGCTGCTTGGGCAGTGGGGCTGCGAAGTGGTGACCGCGACCGACCAGGCAGGTGCCTTGCTGGCCTTGCAGGGGCAGGCCCCGGAACTGATCCTGGCCGACTACCACCTGGACCATGGCGTGGTGGGTTGCGAGGTGGTCAGGTATTTGCGTGAGCATTTTGCGGTTGCCATACCGGCGGTGATCATCACCGCCGACCGCAGCGATCAATGCCGGCGGGGCTTGCAGAAATTGGGGGCGCCGCTACTGAACAAACCTGTGAAACCCGGGAAACTGCGGGCGGTGTTGAGCCAGTTGCTCTTGGTGCATTGATTGCGCAGGGCTCATTAGGGGCGCGGGAACTGCATTTGCCTGAAGCCTGCGCTGTACCTGTGGGAGCGGGCTTGCCCGCGAAAAGATGAAATGGGCTGGCGCTGTATAACCCCCTGATTTGGAGTTGCCCTGCGAACAACGAAGTAGAGCCGTGAAGGCCCGTTGCGACGTTTGGATCCAGTGATCAAAAAACTTTACCATTCGGTCAGCTTGCAAGAAATTAGCAAGCTAACTAATGCGGTTTTAAATACCGCTGGTCGGTGCTTTTGCTCAAGAAATGAACGATTACCCTGTTGATGGCTCATATTGGCCAGCAGGTGTATTCGCATGAACTGCACCTGGCATCTCTCAGGAAGTTATCAACCTTAAAACTCATGTGAGTCGCAGGGACTCACATGGGGATTTTTATTGCCTCTGATCATGGAGTAACGCCTATGCCCAACCGAGGCTCAACGGTTGAGTCGCTGTGTATTCATGTTTCAATCCGCTGTTTCAATTAACGATATGAATGGGGTCTTGCCGTTGCGATCACGCCGTTCGCACGCCTGTAGCACGGCCCGCTAGCGCTAATGCATTACGTGGAGAATTCGACGTGGAGTTTAATACAATTATTAGCCTGTTCGGGCAGAAAGAATCCATGGAGCTGGTGCGGTTGTCGGTTATTTATGTTCATTTGCTGGCCTGCTGCGTTGCCATCGGGCTGGTGTTTGCCAGCGATGCCGAGATGGTCAGGGACTTGTTGAAGGGGCATCAACAGGCCGGGCATGACGGCAGGCATATGGCACGTTTGCAGAAGTCTGTAACGAACGCCTTGATGTTCTTGTGGCTCACGGGAGCTGCCGTCATCGGTATCGACTACCTTGAAAAAGGCATGGGTTACTTTGCCAATCCGAAACTTCACGCCAAAGTTATTATTGTCCTGTTGCTGACATTCAATGGCATGTTGTTGCACCGTTATGTCCTGCCGGCGTTACTCAAGGCGGGCTCTTTGCTTGACCTGAATATCGGCGTGCGCATGTTTGCACTGTTCTCCGGCGCGTTGTCCGGTGTGTCCTGGTTATATGCGGCAATGTTGGGTGTCGGTCGGCCGCTGGCCTGGAAGTACTCGCTGACCGAGTTGCTGCTGGCCTATCCAGTCATGATCCTGCTCGGCTTTGCCCTGATGGCCGCACTGACCCAGTGGGCGCGCAAACGCACCATGGCCAAAGCGACGCAAGCACCTGTCTGGCCGCTGGCGGGCATTCCTTGCTGATAGCCTGAGCCACGGCGCTGAACGCAGTACGCTGCGAACCTGTAACGCGGGTTCGCGGCGTTGTTGAGGCTTTGGACATGACACAGGCTTAACTGGCCGGAGAACGTCGCCTTGCTGCGTCGCTGAGTATCCGGCGCATTTACAAGATCGAAAACGGATAACTCACGATCACCCGGTGCTCATCGAACTCATTGCTGCTGAAGTCCCGGCGCAAGGTTGAACTGCGCCATCTCACGGTCAGGTCACGCAATGTGCCGCTTTGAAGGGTGTAGGCCAGCTCGGTTTCGCGGCCCCATTCCTTGCCATCGCGCACGCTGCCGACGCGCACGCTGTCGCCGCTGATGTAACGCGTCATGAATTGCAGGCCGGGCAGGCCGTCGACCGCGAAGTTGTGGTCGTAGCGCAGCTGCCAGGAGCGCTCGTGGGCGTTGTCGTAGCTGGAGTTGTAGCTGTCGTTGGCCAGGCTGGTGCCGGCAGTGCCATTGACCCGCATCCAGCCGGTGTCGCCGCTGACCCGCTGCAGCCCCAGATACAAGGTATGGCCGCCGGTACGTGCGCAGAGCAGCAGCGAGGTAGTGCGGTTGTCCATCGCACCCGCCAGCGAGCGGCCGCTGTCGTTGCCGACGAAGTAGCCGAGGTTGGCCCCAAGGGTCCAGTTGCCCACGGCCTGGCTGTGGATCAGGTTGTAGTACTGTTGGCGGTAGATGTCTTGCAGGTCCGAATGCCAGACGGCGAGTTGGGTGGCCTTTTCGTTGAACAGGTATTCGGCACCAAGGATGTCCAGGCGGTCCGAGGTGGCGGTGGGCCTGCCGGCCATGAACAGGTCCTCCATGCTGGCGTCGTTGCGCGGGCTGTTGCCACGCAAACGTGCGCCGTAAAGGGTCAGGTTGTCGATTTCGCGGGAGGTGAGCTGGGCGCCTTGGAAGGTCTGCGGCAGCGAGCGACCGTCGTCCGAACGCAGCACCGGCAGCATCGGCGACCATTCGCCAACCTTCAGCTCTGTGGCTGAAACGCGTGCCTTGAGTGCCACACCCAGGCGGCCGAAATCATCCGCCGGGCGGCCATCGTCGTGCACCGGCAGCAACTGGGTACCGGCAGTGCCGCGGCCGCCGTCGAGCTTGACCGAGTACAGCCCCAGCACATCCACACCAAAGCCGACCACGCCCTGGGTAAAGCCGGAGCGGGCGTCGAGGATGAAGCTTTGCGTCCATTCTTCGGCCTTGCCCTGGGGGTAGGCCGGGTCGACGAAATTGCGGTTGATGTAGAAGTTGCGCAGGGTCAGGCCGACCTTGGCGTCTTCGCTGAAGCCTTGGGCCAGGGCGCTGCCGGCGCCAAGCAGCAGGCAAGCGCAAGCCACCGTCATGCGGCAAGGGGGGCAAAGGATATTCATTGTTGTTGTTCCTTTCTTGCAGGCGAGTGAAACCACGCAGCCGCAGTGGCTGCGTGGCAGAGCAGGGGAGGGTCAGTTCAGCCGAACAGGGCGACGATGGCCGGCACGCTGAGCACGGCGGTGTAGTAGCCCATGAATTGCACGCCGATGTTGAAGCCGATGAAACGGTACAGGAAGCCACCCAGCAGGCCGACCGTGAGGATCACCAGCAGGCCCAGCAAGCCGCCTTCCCACAGGCCGATCACCAGGATCAGGCCGACGAACGTAGCGATCACCGCCTCGTGGCTGATGCGTCGGGACACGAACGAGGCGGCGCGGTGGGCGAAGTTCATCGAGAAGGGGTAGGCAATCAGGATGGCGATCACGACCGCCAGCATGCCGTAGGCGAGGAACTCGCTTGCGCTGAGCAGGTTGTGCAGGTTGTTCACCTGCCCGCTGGCGCTGTCCACGGTGAAGCGTGGTGGGGCGTTGAACAGCGGTGCGGCCGGCCCGGCGGCTACCGGGCTGAGCGGCAGGCCAAAGGCGATCAGCGGGATCAGCGCCTCGGCAATGTAGGTGGACTCGGTAACACCATTGCGCACGCTGATGACGGTGGTCAGCCGGTGATAGGCGTGCTTGATGCGCGAGCCCACCACTTCACCGAGGATTACCGTCATTGCCACCGGGCTGAACACGAAGGTGGCACTGGACACCGTGGCGGTGGCCAAGGTCCAGCCGGCCTGGCGGCGGTCCAGTACCTTCAACGGGTTGGGGAACCATCCACCCCAGCCCTTGACGTCCGGCGACAGGGCAAAGGTGCGTTGCTCGCTGCGCTTCATCCGCGCCCGCTCTGCCGGGGCGAGCATGGCAAAAAGGGCGGCGATCAGCGGGCCGATGGCGATACCCAGAAAGTAGCTGACGCTGAGTTTGACGCCGTGCTGGCCGGTGAGGGTCTGCAAGGCAATGATCACCAGCACGAAGGGCAGCAGCGCCAGCACCGAGGCCCAGCGGCCGGCCGAGAAGTAGGCAATGGTGGTGGCGGCAGCGAGGAACACCCAGGGCGCCGCCTGTTTGATCGCATCGCCGAAGGGCGCCAGCAGCACGGCGAACAGCACCGCCAACGGGACTGCCACCAGGGCGGCGATCACCGCGCCGGAGATCATCTTGCGCAGGGCGATATGTGGCACGCCAAGGTTGCGCAGGAAGTTCGCTTCGCGCATCAGTGGGGTAGCCATGGTGTCTCCGGGGATGCCGAGCAACGCCGTGGGTACCGCGTGGGTCATGTGCTTGGCCACCGCGCCGGCAAGGAAGAAGGTGAACACCCCGGCCGCGGGCACGCCCAGCAGTACCACCAGCAAGGTCAGGGGCGCCAGGGTGGTGGTTTCGTCGCTGCCGGAGATCAGGCCGATGGCAGCAAACACCACGGCACCGATCACGCCCATCAGCACGGCTATCAGAACCTGGTCGAACAGGGCGTCCATCAGGCGGCACCTCGCTTCAGGGTGGCGGTGCTTGTGCAGGCGACGGCTGCGTTGGCGGGCTCGGCTTCATCGAACAGGCGCTCCAGGCCCAGTTCACGCAACTCGTTGCGTACCGCTTGCGGCAGGTCGCTGAGCTGGCCGATGCCGCCGTACTCGCTGCGCAGCGCTTCGATCACCTGCTGGCGCCAGGCAGGGTCGGCGACGTGCTCGACCACATGGCGCTTGGGTTTGAACAGGCATGCGCTGACCCCGCCGCCCAGCAGTGAGCCGAGAATGCCGAGCAACATGGCGTAGGCGCGGGCCATCTGGCTGGACTCGACCCAGCCGGTCAGCAAGTGCGCAGCCAGAAAAAACGTGCCCAGGCTGCAGGCGGCGCCGATGGCGATGGCGGCGAGCAGGTGGCGGCTGTCCACGGTGTCGCCCCAGACTTCATACAGGTTGTCGTCAGCCATGGTCCACCTCCGGGTGGAGGGGCTGCAGGCGGCATTCAAGGGTCATTGGTTTTCTCCTGCCCTTGCGGGCTTGTTGTTATTGTGCGGGAGCTACGGGCGCAATCAGTGCTGGCTGACGCTCCTTGCCGCCAGGGCGAGGCCGGCGCGGGAGCGGTTGGCGGTGCCCAGCTGGGCGCTGATGTGCACGCCAACCCGTGCCACGGCCTCCAGGTCGACACCGGTGCTGTAGCCCAGGCCGTGCAACAGGTACAACAAATCTTCCGTGGCCACGTTGCCGCTGGCGCCAGGCGAGTAGGGGCAGCCGCCAAGGCCTGCGACCGAACTGTCGAAGGTGCGTACACCTTGCGCCAGCGCGGCATGAACATTGGCGATGGCCATGCCCCAGGTATCGTGGAAATGGCCGGCCAACGCTGCCACCGGCACGTGCTGCGCGCAGTGCTCGAACAGCTGCGCGGTTGCGTCCGGCCGGCCGGCACCGATGGTGTCGCCCAGGCTGATCTCGTAGCAGCCCAGTTCGTGCAGGCGCCGTGCGACCTTGGCCACGGCCTCTGGCGTCACCGCACCACTGAATGGGCAGCCGAGTACGCAGGATACATAACCGCGCACACGGACAGAGGCTTGCCTGGCTGCTTGCAGCACGGGGATGAAGCGTTCGAAGCTGTCATCGATGGAGCAATTGATGTTGTTGCGCGAGAACGCCTCGGAGGCGGCGGCGAACACCGCCACCTCGCGGCATCCGGCCCGTTGCGCGGCCTGGAAGCCTTGCAGGTTGGGCACCAGGCCTGCGTAGCGAACCCCGTCGTCGTTGGGCAACTGGCGCAACACTTCCTCGCTGCCGGCCATTTGCGGCACCCAGCGCGGCGACACGAAGGCACCGGCTTCGATATGCCGCAGGCCGGTGGACGCCAGCGCGCCGATCAAACTTACGCGGGCGGCCACCGACAATGGCTGGCGCTCGTTCTGCAGGCCGTCACGCGGGCCGACTTCAAACACCTTTACCGCTTGCGCCGGGGCCATGGTCATTCGCCGCGCTTCTGTTTCAGTAGCGCGACGGCGCGGTCGGCACGCACATCGTGGTTTTCTACCAGTTGCCGGGCAACCCAGTCCACCTCGTCGCCCCGGGCACCCGCGACCACGGCGATATTGCGCGCATGCAGGGCCATGTGGCCGCGCTGGATGCCTTCGGTGGCAAGGGCGCGCATGGCCCCGAGGTTTTGCGCCAGGCCCACGGCCACGGCAATCTCCGCCAGGTCCTGGGCGGTTTTCACCTGCAGGATGCGCAGCGACAGTTGCGCCAGCGGGTGCGTCTTGGTGGCGCCGCCGACCAGGCCCACGGGCATCGGCATTTCCAGGGTGCCGACTAGGTGGCCGTTACCGTCCTTTTCCCAGGTGGTCAGCGAACCATAGTGGCCACTGCGGCAGGCAAACGCATGGGCGCCGGCCTCAACGGCACGCCAGTCGTTGCCAGTGGCGACGATCAGCGGGTCGATGCCGTTCATGATGCCCTTGTTGTGGGTGGCCGCGCGGTAGGGGTCGACCGCCGCTAAGGCGTAGGCGTCGAGGATGCCTTCGATCACCGCCTCGCCGCTGAACTCAGCCGTTTTCAATTGTTCCGGGGTGATGCGCACTTGGGCCCGGGCCAGGCGCAGGTCGGCCAGGTTGGACAGAATGCGCAGGCGTACCTGGCCCCCGGTGATCGCTTCCATCAGCGGCGCCACGGCCTCGGCCATGGTGTTGACGGTGTTGGCACCCATGGCATCGCGCACATCGACGATCAGGTGCGCCACCAGCATCGGGCCGCGCGGGGTATTGGCGAAGGTGTGTACTTCGATATCGCGGCAGCCACCGCCGAGGCTGTTGAGCAACTGGTCCTTGCGGTTGGCCAGCTCAATGATTTCGTCCTTGCGCCGCAGCAGGCTCAGGCGTGCATTGAGCGGGTCCTGGATGCCGACGATCTGTACCTGGGCGCGCATCAGCGGGGCGCTGCTGGAGGTGATGAAGCCGCCATTGGCGCGGGCCAACTTGGCCATGTACGAAGCCGCGGCGACGATGGAGGGTTCTTCCACCACCAGCGGCACCAGCACATCACGGCCGTTGACCTGGAAGTTGCTGGCCACGGCAAAGGGCAGCTCGAAGGTGCCGATGACGTTTTCGATCATGCCGTTGGCGATGTCCATCGGCAGGGCGCCGGCGTTGGCCAGCAGGCTGACATCGCCGTGGCTCAGGCCAAGTAGCTGGCCGATATGATCCAGGCGCGCGGCAGGGGATAGGTTGCGGAAAGCGGGCAGGCGGGAGTCGAGGCTCATGAAGGCTCCGTTGGAGTCATTGTTGTTGGGCGGCCGCTTGAGCGCGTCGCCGGCTTGGTGCTAAATGTGCAGCCACTGTGCCCTTGATTAAAGGTACAGTTTTGCCCAACAGTACCCAGACTGTACCCCTGGCAGCCCAGGAGCCCGCCGATGCCCCGTGTCACCCTTGCCCAGCAGGTCGCCGATGCGGTTGAGCAGCAGATCCGTACTGGGGTGCTGAAGGTCGGCGATCGCCTGCCATCGCTGCGCGAATACATGCGCTTGCACGGGCATTCGAAGAATACGGTGATAACCGCTTACGAGATCCTCGCCTCCAAGGGGCTGGTGGAGGCGCGCCACGGCCAGGGCTTTTTCGTGGGCGCGCAGGTGCAGGCCGCCGAAGTGGATGAGACGCCGCCTTACACCCGGGCAATGGACACTATCTGGATGATGCGTCAGCAGTTCGTTCGCGAACCCGGGCTGGCGCCGCTGGGTGAAGGTTTTGCGCCGGTGGCCTGGCTGCAGGACATGCGCCTCGACAAATTCACCCGGCAGGCAATGCGCAGTGGCGCTGGCAACCTGTTCCGCTATGGCAACCGCCTGGGCAACCCGGGCCTGCGCCAGAGCCTGGTGCGCAAGCTGGCCAGCTACGCCATCAGTGCCACGCCCCGGCAGATCGTGACCACCCACGGCGCCAACCATGCGCTGGACCTGATCATCCGCCGCTTCGTGGTACCGGGCGACGCGGTGCTGGTGGAAAACCCGGGGTACTACCCGCTGTTCGGCAAGCTGCAACTCCACGGCGCGCGGCTGCTGAGCGTTCCGCGTCTGGCGGATGGGCCGGACATGGACGCGCTGGAGTCCATGCTGCGTGTCGAACGGCCCCGCTTGTTCTTCATCCAGTCGGTGTGCCACAACCCTACCGGCTCGGATATCTCCCCGGCCAAGGCTCACCGCCTGCTGCAACTGGCCGAGCGGCACGACTTGCTGCTGGTCGAAGACGATGCCCTGGCCGACTTCAAGCCCAGCTCTGCGCTCAAGGTGGCGGCGCTCGACCAGTTGCGCCGGTCGCTGTACATCGGCAGTTTTTCCAAATCGGTGTCGGCGGCCTTGCGGGTGGGTTACATCGCGGGCAGCAAGGAGGCCATCGACGAGTTGGCCGACCTGCAGATGATGCTGCACACCAGCTGTTCGGAACTGTGCGAGCGCACGGCTGATGTGATCCTCAGCGAAGGGCACTTCCTGCGGCACCTGATGCGCCTGCAGGACCGGGTGCGGGAAGCCACTGCCGGTGGGTTGCGGGTGCTGGACGAACTAGGGGCCGAAGTGTTCTGCCGGCCGGAACAGAGCCTGTACCTGTGGGCGCGTTTCCCCGGGATCGAAGATACTGCCGTGCTCACCCGTGAAGTGCAGGGCAGGGGGGTAATGCTGGCGCCGGGGGCGATCTTCCAGACCAACCAGAAGGCCGTGACACCCTGGACCCGGCTGAACGTGGCCTATCTGCAAGAGCCGGTGTTTGCCCAGTGCATCCGCGCCTGACCCAGTCCTTGGGCCTGCACTGGCCGCTCCTACAGGTCAGTGCAGGCTTCTTTCACGAGCCAGTCGATCAACACCTGCAGGCGTTTGGGCATCGGGTCATGGTGCGGGTAGACCAGGTAATAGCCATGGTTGGGGGTGTCGACGAAACCACCGAACGGCAAAACCAGCTCACCTCGTGCAATGCGATCCTTGACCAGCTGTTCGCGGCCAATGGCGATGCCTACGTGATTCAGCGCGGCGAGCGTGCACAGGTCGGAGCGATCGAATGTGAGGAATCGGCGCGGGAGGCTGATACCCGCACCTGTGGTGTTGGCCCAGAGCTGCCATTCTGCATCGAATGCAGCGTTGTCCCAGGCCGCTACGTCATGCAAGGCGGTGCAATGATCCAGCGGGTGCAGGTCACCGGTCAATGCATGGGTTTCTGCGTAACGGGGGGAGCACACCGGGGCGATCCGCTCGTCCATCAAGTGGATGCTCTGCAACCCCGGGTGATGGCCATCCGAATAACACAGGACCAGGTCGATCTTGCGGGTGCGGTAATCGATGCCCTCGTTGCCCACCCTGATATCCAGCTGGATATCAGGGTAGCGGGCGGTGAACTGCGCCAGCCGCGGCACCAGCCAGCATTGTGCGACTGACGGGCGCACATACAACGTCAACTGGCCGGCGATTTCGGCGTGAGCACGTTCCTGCACGGCCTCGCTTAACTCATCCATGGTCCGTTGCATGACCGCGAACAGGCGCTCGCCGTCTTCGGTGAGGCTGACCTTGCGCGGCATGCGGTGGAACAGCTTGAGCGCCAGCTCATCTTCCAGGCGATTGATGCGGTGACTCACGGCACTGGCCGTCAGGCACAGCTCATCGGCGGCGCGCGAGAAGCTCAAGTGGCGTGCCGCCACCAGAAAGACATGCAGGCTGCCCAGGTGCGAGCCATTGAGTTTCACGGCGCCGCCGCCGGGCTTTTTCATTGATCAATCCTTCCTGCGCCGTTAGCTGATTACGGTTACACATTTGCCTGCAGGCTGCGCCCTTTCGCCAGATAGGTGTTGAATTCATCGTCCGGCACCATGCTGCCTCCCGTCCCCCAGACGAGGTGTGTAGCCTGCTGCAGCTGGGTTGGGGTGAAGCCCTGGCGAGCCAGGTACTCGCCTGCTTGCAGCACCCGCAGCATACCGGGTACGCCGGCCAGGGCAGAGGGTTCCAGTTTGACCTTGTCCTGCTCATGGGCGATGACCATCAAGCGGTACAGTTCTTCGTCGGCCACGGTGTAGTAACCATCGATCAGGCGCTGCATGGCTTTGCCGACAAACCCTGATGGGCGCCCGACCGCCAGGCCGTCGGCGGCGGTGATGTTGTCGATGCCGAAGTCTTGGACGCTGGTTTCATCGTGCAGGCCGGTATAGACACCCAGCAGCATGCAGGGGGAATGGGTGGGCTCGGCGAAGATGCAGTGCACCGCATCGCCGAACACCAGCTTCAGCCCGAACGCAACTCCGCCTGGGCCGCCCCCTACGCCGCACGGCAGGTACACGAACAATGGATGATCTGCGTTAACCTGGATGCCCGCCTGGTCGAATTGCCGCGCCAACCGTTCGGCGGCCACGGCATAACCGAGAAACAGCTGCGGGGAGTTCTCGTCGTCGACAAAGTAACAGCGGGGGTCGGATGCCGCCTGCTGGCGGCCTTGCTCGACCGCCACGCTGTAGTCGGAGGCGTGTTCGACCACCGTGACGCCATTGGCCCGCAGCTTGTCCTTCTTCCATTGCCTGGCGTCAGACGACATGTGCACGCTCACCTGGAAGCCCAGCTTGGCGCTCATGATGCCAATCGACAGCCCCAGGTTGCCGGTCGAGCCCACGGCGATCGTGTACTGGCTGAAGAATGCGCGGGCCTGGTCGCTCGCCAGTTTGGTGTAGTCATCCGTTGGCGTGATCAAGCCGGCAGCCAGGGCCAGGTCCTCGGCGTGCTTGAGCACCTCATGGATGCCGCCCCGGGCTTTGATCGAGCCGGAGATAGGCAAGTCGCTGTCCGCCTTGAGCCACAGGCTGCCTGCGTTCTGCAGCGATCCCTCCTCGACAAGCAGCTGGCGCAGCTGTGGCAGCGGGGTGATGTGCGACTCGATGACCCCTCCGGCCGCTGCCGTCTCGGGGAACACGGTGGCCAGGTAAGGCGCGAACCGCTGCAGCCGCGCGCTGGTGACTTGCACGTCGGCCGCCGTCAGGCCCACGTCGTGCAGGGCTTCTGCAGCCTTGGCGATGCCAGGGTTGAACCAGCTGGTTGGCTTCAGGGCCACCAGCTCGGCGATGATCGGGTGGCTTTGTTGCCAGGCTTCCAGGGTTTTTCCGTGAATCATGATTTCACCTGTAGTGCGGTATGTGCAGAGTAGATCAGACAATCTTCGAAAGGAGCAGGGTCAGGCACAAGGCGACTACCGAGGCCAGCACTGTAGCGGCAGTGAACTTCTTCAGTGCATCACTCAGGGAAAGGCCCAGGTACTCCTTCACCACCCAGAACGCCGAGTCGGTGATGTGGGTCCAGCCGATGGCGCCGGCGCCGATGGCGATCACCAGGATTTCCCGGTTGTATTCCGGGTGCTGGCCAAGGATTGGCATTACCATGCCGGCCGCGCTGATCATCGCGACGGTGGCCGAGCCGACGGCAAAGTGCATGATCCCGGCAATCAACCAGGCGAGGAGGATCGGGTTGAGCTGCGTCTGGTTCAGCACATCGGCCAGTGCCTTGCCGATGCCGCTGCCCACGAGCATGTCATTGAAGGCACCGCCGGCACCGATGATCAGCAGAATGCCGGCCAGGGGAGGGAAACAGCGCTGGGTCAGGCTCAGCAGGTCTGCCATATCCAGGCCGCGGCGCAAGCCCAGTGCCCAGTAGGCGAACACCACCGACAGCGTCAGGGCAATCAGTGGGCTGCCCAGGAACGCCACCCACTCGTACAGCGCAGAGCCCTTGTCCAGGGCCGTGACGGCCAACGTTTTGCCGACCATCAACACCAGTGGCAGCAGTACGGTGGTGAGTGTGATGCCGAACGCGGGCATTGCCTGCTCTTCTGCTTGAGCCACCGTGCGCGCAGACAGGAAGGCCTGCTGGGATTCGCCGGCTTCACGGTTACAGGTGAAGCGAACCCACACCGGGCCCGCGATGATAGCGGTCGGCAGGCCAACGATCAGGCCGTACAGGATGACCGTACCGATATCCGCATTGAGCATGCCGGTAATGGCTGTGGCGGCCGGGTGTGGCGGGAGAATGCAGTGCACCACCATCAGCGAGGTGGCCAGCGGCACGCCGAGGTACAGCATGCTGATGCGGGTTTGCCGTGCAACCACGTAGATCAACGGAATCAGCAGGACGAAGCCGACTTCGAAGAATACCGGGATGCCGGCGATGAAGCCGACGAGCATCATTGCCCACGAGGTATTGCGTTCCCCCAGCCTGTTCAGCAGTGTGGTGGCGATGCGCCTGGCGCCTCCGGATTCCTCCAGCAGTTTGCCGAGGATACTGCCCAGGCCGATGATGCCGGCAAGAAAGCCCAGCGTGCTGCCCATGCCTTTCTCGAATGCCGCCACGATTGCCGTAGGCGCCATGCCGGTGCCGACACCGACCACCAGGCTTGCGGCCATCAAGGCCAGAAACGGGTGTACTTTGAGTTTGCTGATCATGACGACGATCAGGAGTATCGCGGTGCCCAGGACGAGTAATGAGAACGTTGGAGTCATCGTGTGGTTTTCTCTATCGCTGATCGCTTCCGTGCGAGCTTCTTGTTGGTTTGCACCCATTAGATTTCAGCGATTTGATCGACTCAAACGATCACTCCTCACCCCATAGGTGAGCCCATGTCATGCATGGCATGGGGCGGCATTGCGGGAGTCTGGTCGGCGCGGTGGATTGGCACCGGTGTGGCAGCGCACGACATGACAGGCTCGTGACAGGGGGGGAAGGCGCAGGATAACCCACGGAGTTTCGAACATTACACATTGGTTTTACTGAGGTGTTGCCTGTACCGGCCTGTTCGCGGGCTCGCCCGCTCCCACAGGCCATCACCGCCTTCAAGGCTTGCACAGTACCTGTGGGCACGGGCCAGACCGCGAAAGTGCCTGTCCAGGCACCAGAGGATCTGGACAGTTCGCTTACTCAGCCATAAGGCGGCGCTGGCAGTTCGGCCAGCAGGGTTTTCAAGCCGTCGCTCCACTGCCTGCGAATCTGCTGGTAATAGGCATCGTCGCTGGTAATGCGCTTGCGCGTCATGCTTTCCAGGCTGTTGTTGCGGTACACCAGCAAGTCCAGCGGCATGCCCACCGACAGGTTGCTGCGGATGGTGGAGTCAAACGAAATCAGGCCGCAGCGCAGCGCTTCATCGAGCGGCGTGCGGTAATCCAGGTTGCGGTCGAGTATTGGTCTGCCGTACTTGCTTTCACCCAGTTGCAGAAACGGGGTGTCCGGTGTGGCCTGGAAGAAATTGCCTTGTGCATACACGTTGTAGATGGCCATGGGACCGCCGGCTATCTGGCCGCCGACGATGAATGAACTGCTAAGGTCGATATCGGCCGTGAGCTTGCTGCGGTCTCTTTTGACCACCTCGCGCAGGGTGTCGGCGACCAGCACCGTTGCATCGTAGAGCGTGGCAACGTTCAGCAGGTGGGGGCCGTTGCCCTGGGTGCGTTGCTGCAGCAGGTTTACCACCGACTGTGAGGTCGCCAGATTGCCAGCGGTCTGCAGCACGATCAGCCGCTCGCCCGGGACGCTGAAGACGAACAACTTGGTGAACGTGGAGATCTGGTCGATGCCGGCGTTGGTGCGTGAGTCGCTGATGAAGACAAGCCCGTCCTCCAGGTGCATGGCGACACAGTAAGTCATGCGGTTTCCCTTGTGTTGCGTGTGGAAGGGTCTTGCCGCACTCGCGCGGCAAGACCGGTCTGACGCCAGCCTGTCACTGGCGATGCACGTGGACGCTGGCCTGCATCGATTCGGCGCCGCCGCCGCGGCGTACGCCCCTGACCGGACAGGCATCGAGGTAGTCCAGGCCCACCGCCAGCTTCAGGTGACGCTCTGGCCGGGTCAGGCGGTTGGTAATGTCGAAGCTGTACCAGGCTTCGTCGACCCAGGCTTCGGCCCAGGCGTGGCTGGCCAGGTGCTGTTCGTCCTCGGTGCACAGGTAGCCGGACACATAGCGTGCCGGCACCCCCAGGCTGCGTGCGCAGGCCAGGAAAGCGTGGGTGTGGTCCTGACACACGCCTGCGCCACCGCTGAAGGCTTCGATGGCCGTGGTGCCCACCGACGTGGCCCCAGGGCTGTAGGGCATGTGCTCGGCCAGGCCTTGCATCAGCCCGATCAGTGCTGCCCGGTCGCGGTGACTGCCACAATGCCGGGCGGCGAAAGCAATCAGGGTGTTGTCGGCCAGCGTCAGGTGGCTACCGCGCAGGAACGGCAGGGGAGACTGGCTCTCGGTTTCGTGTTCGCAATCCGGGTCGATCTCGACCTGGCCGTGTGCGGTAAGCGCCAGATGACCATGGGGTTTGTCCAGCGTCAGCACATGCAGGATGTTGCCGTAAGGGTCGATCTGGCCCTTGACCTTGCAGGGCAGGTCCAGTTGCCATTGATTGATACGCTGGCGTTCGCTGCTGCGCGGCGTCAGGCGCAGGAACTGGATACTGTTGCACACGTCGCTGGCGTAGCTATAGGTTGTGTCGTGGCGGATGGACAGTTTCATACAACCTCCAGGTAGGAGTGATGGACGGCCTGGCCCAGTTGGTTGATGCGGCCGATGAAGTCGCTTAGCCAGGGGTGCAACCCTGCATCAAGGATTTCGTCGATGGCGGTGTAGCGCAGGCGCGCGTTCAGTTCGGCGGCCATGCGCTGGGCGGCACGCCCGGTACTGCCCGGCAGGCCCGCCAGGATCAGGTCCAGTTCCTCGATGCAGGCATGCAGCGAGCGCGGCACGTCCACCCGCAACAGCAGCAGCTCGGACACCGGCCGGGCACTGGGCGCGGCGCGATAGAGCTCGTTGAAGGCCTCATACGAGGTCAGCGCGCGCAGCAGGGCGCTCCATTGGTAATAACCGCGGGCGGAGTCGTCGCTGACCTCTTCGGAGGCCTCGCCGAACATTTCATAGCGCGAATCGAGCAGGCGCAAGGTGTTGTCCGCCCGCTCCAGGAAGGTCCCCAGGCGAATGAAGCTGTAGGCATCGTTGCGCATGATGGTGCCAGAGGTCGCACCGCGGAACAGGTGCGACCGTTCCTTGACCCAGTCGCAGAACTGGCTGATGCCATAGCGACCCAGGCCGTTGCTGGCAATGTTGCGCATTTCGATCCAGGTGGCGTTGATGTTCTCCCACATGTCGGCGGTGATACGGCCGCGCACTGCATGGGCATTGGTTCTGGCGGCCTGCAGGCAGCAATAGATGCTGCTGGGGTTGGTGGCGTCGAGGGCGAAGAAGTGCAGCATGCGCTCGGTGTCGAGTTCATTGTGCCGACGCAGGTAGTCGTCCAGCATGCCCGAGGCCATCAGCGACATTGCCAGTTCGGCATGGCCGTCGCTGCGCCCGGCCTGGGGCATCAGCGACAGCGAGTAGCTGACCTCGAGCATGCGCGCGAGGTTTTCTGCACGCTCCAGGTAGCGGGACATCCAGTACAGGTCGGAAGCGGTTCGCGAAAGCATGGCTCAGTCCTCCACCACCCAGGTGTCCTTGGTACCGCCGCCTTGCGACGAGTTGACCACCAGCGAGCCTTCCTTGAGCGCCACGCGCGTCAGGCCACCGGGCACCAGGCGGGTTTCACTGCCCGACAACACGAACGGGCGCAGGTCGATGTGACGCGGTGCGATGCCGCTGTCGACGAAGGTCGGGCAGGTTGACAGGCACAGCGTCGGTTGAGCGATATAGGCGTGCGGGCGGGCTTTGATGCGCGCGCGGAAGTCCTCGATCTGGGCTTTGGTCGAGGCGGGCCCGACCAACATGCCATAGCCGCCGGAACCTTGGGTTTCCTTGACCACCAGTTCGGGCAGGTGGGCCAGTACATGGGACAGGTCCGCCGGCTTGCGGCACTGCCAGGTCGGCACGTTGTTCAGGATCGGTTCTTCGCTCAGGTAAAAGCGGATCATGTCGTCGACAAAGGGGTAGATGGATTTGTCATCGGCCACGCCAGTGCCGACCGCGTTGGCCAGTACCACATTGCCGGCGCGGTAAACCGAGATCAGCCCCGGCACGCCCAGCATCGAGTCAGGGTTGAAGGACAGCGGGTCGAGGTAGTCGTCGTCCAGGCGACGATAGATCACGTCCACCTGGTGGGGGCCGGCCGTGGTGCGCATGTACACATGCTCATCACGTACGAACAGGTCGGCGCCTTCGACCAGCTCGATGCCCATTTCCCGGGCCAGGAAAGCATGCTCGAAATAGGCGCTGTTGAAACGGCCGGGCGTGAGCAGCACCGCGGTAGGGTTGTCCAGTGGACTGGCGCTCTTGAGCGTGTCCAGCAGCAGGTTGGGGTAGTGATCGATGGGCGCGATGCGCTGGGCGGCAAACAGTTCGGGGAACAGGCGCATCATCATCTTGCGGTCTTCGAGCATGTAGCTGACGCCGCTGGGGGTGCGCAGGTTGTCTTCCAGCACGAAGTAGCTGCCATCGCCGTCACGTACCAGGTCGACACCGGCAATATGCGCATACAGCCCACGGTGAAGGTCCAGGCCCTGCATGGCGATCTGGTAGCCCTCGTTGGCCAGCACTTGCTCTGGCGGGATGATGCCGGCCTTGAGAATGCGCTGGTCGTGGTAGATATCCTGCAGGAACAGGTTCAGCGCCTGTACCCGTTGAATGCAGCCACGCTCGACCGTGCGCCATTCGCTGGCGCGGATGCTGCGCGGGATGATATCGAAGGGGATCAGGCGCTCGGTATCCTGCTTGTCGCCGTACAAGGTGAAGGTGATGCCAGCGCGGTGAAACAGCAGGTCGGCCTCGCGTCGGCGCTGTTCCAGCAACTCCAGCGGGGTGTTGGCCAGCCAGCGGGCGAACTCCTGGTAATGCGGGCGGCAAGTGCCGTTCGCTTCGTACATTTCATTGAAAAAAGCCCGGGACATACCCACTCCTTGCCGCCGTTGCCGGCAGCTTCATTGCGGTTCATCTGCGTCTTTCAGGGTGCTGCCTTGCTGGGGTAAGTGGGAGCTGTGTCTCGCGTTAACCTCGGTTTCGGTAGATTGCCTGTGCGTTGAGTACAACCAGTCTGTGCAATAAAAGTGCCGAATACGCCTGGCGGGTTCTGGCGATGCAGGAAATGTGAGGGGCGCACCCGATGTGTGCTGCCTGGCCGCAAGGGCCGGCGCATCAAAAAAGGGCGCTTTTGATCCGGGCGCGGGTTTTGAACCGAAATGGGGCGCAAGCCGGTGCCCGGCGGCAGAAAAAGGGAATAGTCCGGGTGCATGACTTGGGGGGAAGGGGGCATGCATCGAGTGCCGCGCGGGCGGCACCCGATTGAACACACGCTGAATATCGCCAGGCGAGCGCCTTCAGGCCCTCAGAGGCAGGCGTAGACCACCAGCTCCACCAGCATTTCTTCCCGGGCGAGGCCCGCCACCACGACGGCAGCGCGGTTGGGGTAGGGTGCCTGGAAATACTCGGCGTACACGGCATTTACAGTTGCCAGATAGCGGCGGTCAGTCACGTAGATCAGTACCTGGGTCACGGCATCCAGCGAGCTGTCAGCGGCTTCCAGGGTGTGGCGCAGGTTGTCCAGTGTCTGGCGGGCCTGTGCCTCGATGCCGCCGGCAACCACCTGGCCCTGCGTATCGATTGGGATCTGGGCCGTGTACAACGTACCGTTGCCGACGACCGCCCATTCCAGTGGCGCCCTGGAGGCGAACAGCTCGGTCTTTATTGCATGCTTCATGGGTTGTTTCCTCAGTGGCAAGGGTGTTCAGTCGGCGTCGCTGCCGCCGCCTGCACCGTGGCGGCGTGAGGCATCGGTGCTCTCGACAAGGATGTGTTCGGCCAGCTGCCTGAGCCTTTGCCAGGTATGTTCGTTGACGGTAAAACCTTGCTGCAGTGTGCGTTGCGGGTCGGTTATCGCCTGGGCGGTCTGGCCTGCTCGGGTGAACAGCACCGTTACGTCTTGCGCGGCCGCTTCAATGCCCCGGGGCCGGGCTTCACTGCTCAGTTCCGGGCGCGGCATGCCGGCGGTAAAATCGGCCAGGTGGTATTGGCGGTCGTCCTCCCAGCGGGCTTGCACGTGCAGCCCCTGCACAGCTGCCCGGCTCAGGTAGCCCAGCAACAGCAAACGGTTGTGGCAGTGGCGGATGCGCAGTTCGGCCTGACCACAGCGCATGGCCTTGGCTGCCGCCAGTTCCACCACCGTCGCGGCGCAGCGCAATACGCTCTGGCCCTTGGCGTCGATCACCAGCAGGGCGTTATCCTCATGGCACAAGGCGTAAGGCCGTGCAGCTTCGGCTTGCAGATAAAGCAACGCCTTTTCCAGTGCTCCGACGCCATCAAGCCCCTGCAGTTGCAACCAGCCCACGAGTTCGGCGGCATCCTCGCAGTCGCCCGGGGCGAAGCCCATGCCTTCGAATGCCTTGCGGCACATCACCTGTAATTCGTTAAGCGATACGCGCATGGTCAAAGCTCCCTTTGCGGCATGACTGCGAAATTCCAGTCGTCTGCGAACGGCTGACCGATGTCGCTGACCAGCGGCGCGCCCTGGAACAGCGTGATACGCACCCAGCGGCTTGACTTGGGGTCGAATTTCCCCGCGCCGAAAAATGCCAGTTTGCAGCGCAGCAGGTGAATCGGCAGCATGTCCCGGGCCAGCAGATTGGCACGGATTTCACCGAAGTTTGTTTTTGCCATGCCCTGCAGGCGGCGTACCGCGCCCTTGAACCTCGGTTGGGCGATCAGGAAGTGAGCGGTCAGCGCCTGAGGCTGCCGTTGCAGGTGCTCCAGCAGCGCGCCATGGCACTGTTGGATACTGCGGGCAATACCCAGCTGCATTTCTTTTTCGGCCCCTGGCTCCTCTGCGCGAATGCCCAGGCGCGGCTCTTCTTTTTCAGCTGAGCGGTACCAGAAGAAGTGCTCCGCATCGGCAGCACTGAAGTCGTAGCGCAACGCCCAGCCATACTGCTGCTCGATGAGCTGGCGCAGTTGCCCAAGGGGCATCTGGGCGTCCAGCTGCCAGCTTTCGTTGACCCCCATGTGCTCGGCCAGGGGCGTGACCTGCTCGGGGTACAGCTCCAGCAGCAGGCTGACCAGAAGCTCCTGGCAGCCCACCCCCGTGTGTAATTGCGCCCAGGCCAGCAGGCGCGGCCAAAGGCCCGCGCCGTCGGCTTGCGTGCCAAGCCAGGTGGCCAGTAAAGCAAGCTCGGCCAAGGTTTGCAGGTTCTGCTCATGCTGGCGCTGGTCTTCGGTCCGGGACTGGCTCAGGTGCAACTGGGCGCGCACCAGCAATTGCTGCAGGCGTGCCAATTGGTCGGGCTCCGCCGACTGCGCCAGCACCAGGGCCAGGGCCGTTTCCCGCGTACTGATCCAGTGCTCCACCAGTTGAGGGTGGTTGATCAGAAAAGGGGCCATTCCCAGCCCGGTCGCGTTGCCGACCCCCAGGTAGCGTTGTAGCGCTGGGGCCAGTTGCACTGCCCGCTGCGGGGCGAGTGCCCGGGCCATGTGGTTGATCTGCTCGATGCTGAAGTGTCGCAGCAGGTAGACGGTGAACATCTGCGCGCTGAACGGCTGGTTGAAGTCCGGGTTATCTTGCAGGCAACCAAAATCGGCGATGCCGAACTTGCCGTTACCGTAAACCGCTGTGGTGCGATACAGGTAGCCGACTTCAGCCAGTTGTTGTGGATCGGGCTGGCGTCCTTCTGCCAGCGCCGCCAGAAACCGGTCGAAATTGCGCAAGCTGCGGTTGGCCCGCGACAACACCAGCACGCGTGCATCGAAGCGGCCGGCTTCCTGCAGCGGCACGTTGCGTTGCAGGTCGGCCAGTTGTGCCGAGTCGACATCGCCGGCCACCAGCACGAAGCTGACGTCCCACTGGTCGGCGATGACCCGATCGCTGCGCTTTTCGGGCGGCAGGTAGGCCGAGAAGATCACGCAGTGGTAATGGCCGTTTGGCGTTTCGATGCGGTAGATCGCAGTGCCGAAGCCTTGGCCATCGAGGTCGAAACAGCTGCGCCGGATTTGCCAGCGCTGCTGCATCATCCGCCGCATGCTGCTGCGCACGAAGCTTAGCGGGCTCTGGAAGTGGCTACCCAGCCGGGCCAGGTCCATGACTTGGCTGGCAGGGCGCAACGCGGGTATTGCAGGCACGCTGTTGGGCATTGTTGTTGTACCTGGATGGATCATGTTCAGACGCCTTGTTCACGGGCCATGTGTCGAGCGATGCGCACGGCATCCCACAGCGCTGGCAGGATCACCAGCGACACCGGCACCGCGGTGATGACAATGAAGGATTGCAGGGCCGTCACACCGCCTGCGCCAATGGTGATCAGTACAACCGCCGCCAAGCCCATGCCGATTGCCCAGAAACCGCGCAACCACTTCTTCGGTTTATCGTTGCTGGACATCGCCAGCGCCACGGTGAAGGCCATGGCGTCGCCATTGGTGGCCACCGAGATGAAACTCAAGAACAGGAACAGCGCGCTGACAAGGCCACCCAGTGGCAGGTTCTGCGTCACTCCCAGCAACAGGTCTTCAGGCTTGGCGCCATGGGCGGTGACGATGCCTGGCGTTTGCAGCTCCAGGCCGATCCCGGTACCGCCCACCACAGTGAACCAGAACATGGTCACCAGCGGTGCGATGATCGACAGCGTCATGATGATCTCGCGGATGGTGCGGCCCCGCGAGATCCGCGCGACATACAGGGCCACCATGGGCGCGTAGCCGATGAACCAGCCCCAGTAGAACACCGTCCACCAGTCCAGCCATTTGGGGTCGGCGCGGAACATCGTCAGGGGGATGAAGTGCTCCACGTGCAGGGCAAAGGCCGCCGGGAAACCGCCGAGGATGAACAGCGTCGGTCCGAATACCACCATGAACAGTGCCAGGCCGATCATCAACCAGACGTTGATCTCGCTGACAAAGCGGATGCCTTTGAGGCCCACC
Source organism: Pseudomonas sp. FW305-E2 (assembly GCF_058782925.1). Lineage (NCBI taxonomy): Bacteria > Pseudomonadati > Pseudomonadota > Gammaproteobacteria > Pseudomonadales > Pseudomonadaceae > Pseudomonas > Pseudomonas sp. FW305-E2. The sequence continues at coordinate 28,235 of NZ_JBYSYE010000002.1, forward strand.
AGGCACGAGACGGTGTACATCGCGGTCACCAGGACAATGGTCAGCGACTGGGTGACGATAGTGTTGGGCAGCCCCCACACGGCGTGCATGGCGCTGCTGATCTGCAGGCCAAGGAAACCGATCGGACCGATGGTGCCGGCCACTACCGCGATGATCGAGGCAGCGTCGGCCAAGGTGCCGATCGGGCCCTTGAGCGCTCGCTGGCCGAACAGGGGGTAAAGCAGGGTGCGCGGCGCCAGCGGAAGGCCTTTATCGTAATGCAGGTGCATCAGCACGATCGCCAGCAGGCTGCCCAGCACGGCCCAGGCCAGGAAGCCCCAGTGCACGAACGATTGCGCCAGTGCCGCGGTGGCCGCCGCTTCGCTGTGCGGTTGCAGGCCGGCGAAGAAGGGCGGCGGGCTGGCAAAGTGCATCAAGGGTTCGGCAGCGGCCCAGAAGGCGCCACCACCTGCCAGCAGGGCGCACATGATCACGGCGATCCAGTTGAAGGTGCTGACGTCCGGGCGCTGGGTGACCCCGCCCAGGCGTACACGCCCGCATCTGGAAAACCCGATGAACAGGCTGACGGCGAAGGTTGCCAGCATCAGCACTTGCCAATAGAGGCCAAAGGCCTTTGTCGACCAGGCGAACAGGGTATTGACCAGCGCCGACACGGTGTCGATGTCGATCAGCGCCGCCAGCAGGAAGGCGCCGAGGAATCCGCCGCTGATCAGGAACAACGGCCAGTCGATATCGCGTGCCATAGGCAGGCCCATGGCCTGGCCGTCGGCCTGCAAGGTGGTTGGGTTTTTCATGAAACCTCCGGAACCTGCGATTCTTTTTATTGTTGATGCTGTCCGTGCAAGGGGTTCAGGCCTGTGCCGTGGTGGCGGTCTCCAGCAAGCGCAACCAGTTCAGCCCCATGATGTTGCCCACGTCGTGCTCGGCAAAGCCGCGGGCGCGCAGGCCCTGGGCAATGTTGCGGAAGTCGCGGCTGTCGCGGAACCACTGCAAGGGCGCCGGCCAGTTGGCGTTGTCCCTGGAGCCTTCGCCGTAGTCCTTGTCCTTGCTCCAGCGGCCGTTGCGCATCCATTCCAGCACCGACAAGGGTTGCGCCTGGCACAGGTCGGTGCCGATGCCGATGTGCTGCACACCCATCAGGTCGGCGGTGCGCGCGACCATGTCGCAGAAACTTTCCAGGCTACAGTCCGAGGCACCCTTGAGGTGGAACGGGTAGGTGCTGAACCCCAGTAGCCCGCCGGACTCTGCAATCCCGCGTAGCACCGCATCGGATTTGTTGCGCTTGGCGGCGTGGAAGCTGGCAGGGTTGGCGTGGGAGATGATCACCGGTCGGCTCGACAGTTCGATGGCCTCAAGCGTGCTTCGCTCGGCGCTGTGAGACATGTCGATGAGCATGCCGACGCGGTTCATTTCGGCGATCACCTGGCGGCCGAAGCGGCTGATGCCGTTGTCCTCGCGCTCATAGCAACCGCTGGCCAGCAGGCTTTGGTTGTTGTAGGTCAGCTGCATGACGAACACCCCGAGCTGGCGGAAAACCTCCACCAGGGCAATGTCGTCCTCGATCGGCGAGCAGTTCTGGAAGCCGAAGAAGATACCCACCCGGCCCTCCTCGTGGGCCAGGCGGATGTCGCTGGCCGTGCGCACCGGGCGGATCAGCTCGGGCCATGTCTCGAAGCGGCGGTTCCACTCGCCCAGGCGTGACAGGGTTTCGCGGGCGTTTTCGTGGTAGGCGATGGTGGCGTGCACCGCGCTCAGGCCACCGGCCTGCATCTGCTGGAATATTTCCTGGCTCCAGTTGGAGTACTGCAGGCCGTCGATCATCAAAAGGTCGTGCATGGCATGTATTCCTTCAGGGCCGCAGGTAGGTGGTCTTGACCACGGTGTAGAAGTCGCGAGCGTATTGCCCCTGTTCCCGGGGGCCGAAACTCGAGGCTTTGCGGCCCCCGAATGGCACGTGGTAGTCGGTCCCGGCGGTGGGCAGATTGACCATCACGCAGCCGGTCTGGGCGCGGCGCTTGAAGTGGCTGGCGTGGCGCAGCGACTGGGTGATGATCCCGGCTGTGAGGCCGTACTCGGTATCGTTGAGCGTGGCCAGCGCCTCTTCAAAATCGCGCACGCGGATCACGCAGGCGATGGGGCCGAACACTTCCTCGCGGTTGATGCGCATGTCGTTGCGGCTGTTGATGAACAAGGCTGGGCGCATGTAGTAGCCATCGGAGGCCAATTGCAGGCGCTCGCCGCCTTCTATCAGGGTGGCGCCTTCGGCCTGGGCCAATTGCAGGTAGGCCAGGTTCTGTTCCAGCTGGCGCGCGTCAGCGACCGGGCCGATCTGGACGCCAGCCTCCAGTGCATGGCCGACCTTGAGCTGGCGCATGCGCAGGCGCAGCGCCTCGACGAAGCGGTCGTGGATGCCGTCGCAGACGATCAGCCGTGATGACGCAGTGCATTTCTGCCCAGTGCCAAAGAAGGCCCCGTTGAGCGCGCATTCCACGGCCAGTTCGAGGTCGGCGTCGTCCATGACCACCAAGGCATTTTTGCTACCCATTTCCAGCTGGCAGCGCACCAGGTTACCGGCGGTGGCCACCGCTACGCGTCGGCCCGTCTGCAGAGAACCGGTGAACGTCAGGGCATCGATCTCGGCGGACTGGATCAGGGCCTCGCCGACGTCGGCACCGCTGCCCATCACCAGGTTGAAGGTACCGCTGGGCAGGTCCTGACGGCTGATGATCTCGGTGAGCGCCCAGGCACTGGCCGGCACCAGGTTGGCCGGCTTGAACACCACGGCGTTGCCGAAGGCCAAGGCCGGGGCGATTTTCCAGGCGGCGGTGGCCATGGGGAAGTTCCATGGGGTAATGATGCCCACCACACCCACCGGTTCGCGATGCACTTCGATGTCGACCCCTGGGCGCACCGAGGCGGCAGTCTCGCCCATCTGACGCAGCACTTCGGCGGCGTAGTAATGGAAGAACTGGCCACTGCGGTTGACCTCGCCGATGCCTTCGGCCAAGGGTTTGCCTTCTTCTCGCGACAGCAGTTCGCCAAGTTCTTCCTTGCGGGCGATCAGCTCGTCGCCGATGGCCATCAGCACTTGTTGGCGGCTTTCCAGGCCACTGGCGGCCCACAGGGGTTGAGCGGCGCGGGCGGCCTGGATGGCCTGGCGGGCCTGTTCGGCGCTGGCCTGATGGTACTGGCCGATCAGGTCGCCAGTGTCCGAGGGGCTGTAGTTGCCCAAAGTGGCGTGGCCTTCACACCACTGGCCATCAATGTAGTTGTTGTAGGTCTTGTGTGACATGGATGAACGCCTCCGTTTGCATGGCATTCATCATGCGAGCAATATGCAGCAAATAAAAATTAATAAAAAAAATGCTTTGATAAGGAATGCTTACCATGTTGCCCGAGCTGAAAATCGCGCAGTTGCGTTACTTCGTACTGGTCGCCGAACACAAGAGTTTCCACGCGGCCGCCCGCCAAGCCTTTCGCACCCAGCCTGCGATATCCCTGGCCCTGCGTGAACTGGAGCAGAAGCTGGGGCAGGCACTGGTCGAAAAGGGCGGTGGCCGGGTAGAGCTGACGCCATATGGCGAGCATTGCCTCCCGTTGTTTCGTGGCTTGATCGAGCACCATGACCGTATTGCGCGTGAAGCCATGCTGTTTGCCCGGCATGAAATCGGCCAGGTCAGCATCGCCACCGTGCCTTCTGTGGCCAGCCGAATGCTGCCAGGGCCGCTGGCCCGCTTTGTGGCCGCGCACCCCAATGTTCAGGTCAGCATTCAGGACGGCACGGCCGAACGTGTGCAGCAGTTGCTCGCTCAAGGGCAAGTGGATTTCGGCATCAGCAGCCTGTGGGTGGACGATGACCAGCTCGAATTCGCCCCCATCGTGAATGATCAGGTTGGCGTGGTGTGCCGCAGCGACCACCCGCTGGCGCAGGCGGGGGGGCAGCTGCATTGGGCGCAGTTGCTGGGCGTGCCGATGATCCGCAACGGTACCTCGCAATTACTGGCGGGTACCGAGGCCGAGGGTTTGCTGGCCGATAGCCGGCTGTTCATTTCCAACATGATTTCGTTGATCGCCATGCTGGAGGAGGGGGTAGGGATCAGTACCTTGCCGTACCTCGCTTTTCCGCAGGAGAACGAAAAACTGGCGTTCGTACCCCTTGTGGAGCCCAAGGTAGAACGGCACATCGGCATGCTCACCCGCAAAGGGCGCAGCTTGTCACCTGTGGCGGGGGCACTGATGGCGTTTCTGCAAGTGCAGTTGGCGAAGGCTGGCTGATTCGTTGGCGGTAGGGGCATGGCGCGCCATGGCCGGCACTGAGGTTCGCAAACGCACGCCCGGCTTTCAGAGAACCGGGCCTGAAGGCACGCTGACACCTGCCAGCGTGGTGAACGAAATATCCTTGGCCGTCAGCAGAAAATCACGCACGTACGGCACCTCCAGCATGTCACTGCGCAGTGCCGCATAGAGGTTTGCCTGGAGGCCGTGTTCGCCAAGGCGCTTGGCAGTTACATAGCCGCGCGAACTGTACTCGTGCACGGCCCAGTTGGGCAGGCAACAGACGCCGCGCCCGGACGCAACCAGTTGCATCATCATCACGGTAAGTTCTGAGGTGCGGACCTGTGCGGGCTCGACGTCGGCGGGGTCGAGGAAGCGGGTGAAGATGTCCAGGCGGGTGCGTTCGATCGGGTAGGTGATCAGTGTCTGGGTGGCGATATCGGCGGGCTCCAGGTACGGCTTGTGGCGCAGGGCGTGGTGGTTGTCGATGGCCAGCAGCGCCTCGTAGCTGAACAGAGGCACGTAGCTGATACCCGGCAATGTCACCGGGTCGGAGGTGACCACCAGGTCCAGGTCGCCGCGCTCCAGGGCTGGCAGTGGCGCGAAGGAAAAACCGGAGGCGAGGTCCATTTCCACCTCAGGCCAGGCGCCGCGGAACTCATCCACTGAAGGCATCAGCCACTGGTAGCAGCTGTGGCACTCGATGGCGATGTGCAACCGTCCGGCGCAGCCCCCGGCCAGCTTGCCCAGGTCCCGTTCGGTATTGCGGATCTGAGGCAGCACCTGATCGGCCAGCTGCAGCAGCTTCAGCCCGGCGCTGGTGAAGCGCACCGGCCTGGATTTGCGCACGAACAGTGGCATGCCGATGCGCTCTTCCATATCGCGGAACTGGTGCGACAGGGCTGATTGTGTCAGGTGCAGGCGCTCGGCGGCCTCGTGCAGGCTGTCGGTTTCACGCAGCGCGTGGAGGGTTCGCAGGTGGCGTAAATCGATCATGAGTAAAATGGCGGATCAACGCAGTAATGGCGGGTTTTCTTCACTGCTGCGTGATCCTGACAATTCCTTTGCTGGGTTTTCCGTGAGTGGGGTGAGGCTCAAGCCGCGTGAGGCGCGGCGAGGTTGCAGTACTGCCCCTTGAAATACAGCAGCGGCTGCGTGGCAGCAGTGGCCTGCAGGTTCAACGCTTTGACTTCGCCAATCACGATCAGGTGGTCCCCGGCGGCATGTTCGGCGTGAATTTCGCAATCAAGCCAATGCAGGCTGCCGGCAATGATCGGGTTGCCCAACGGCGATGCTTGCCATTCGACGCCGTGCCACTTGTTGGCGCCGCGCCGGGCAAACTGGTTGGAAACGCCGACCTGTTCACCTGACAGGATGTTGACCGTGAAGCGGCCAGCCTGGCGAATCTTCGGGTAGCTGGCCGAACGGGACATCACACTGAATGACACCAGCGGCGGGCTCATCGATACGCTGTAGAACGACTGGCAGGTGAAGCCGATCGGCTCACCTTCGTGGTGCGATGTAATCACCGTGATGCCGGAGGCGTAGTGCCCGAGTGCCTGGCGAAAAGTCGACGGCTCGATCGCCGTACCGGAAAGCAACATGGTAGGTCCTGTGGCTGCATTCATTTCAGCGTGCGTTAGCGAGTTCCTGACGGACAATGGCTGCGCCTGCACTCAAGGCCTTGAGCTTGCCGCTGGCTACCTGGCGGGGCAGGGGCGCCATGCCGCAGTTGGTGCAAGGGTAGAGCTTGTCGGCATCGACGAATTGCAGTGCCTTGCGCAGGGTGGCGGCGACCTGTTCGGGTGTTTCAATGACATGAGTGGCCACATCGATGGCGCCGACCATGACTTTCTTGCCGCGAATCAGCTCGAGCAGGTCCATCGGAACATGCGAGTTATGGCATTCCAGCGAAATGATATCGATGCTGGACTGCTGCAGTTTGGGGAAGGCCTGTTCATATTGCCGCCATTCTGAACCGAGGGTCTTTTTCCAGTCGGTGTTCGCTTTGATGCCATAGCCATAGCAAATATGGACGGCCGTTTCGCACTTGAGGCCCTCGATGGCCCTTTCCAGGGTAGCCACGCCCCAGTCATTCACGTCGTCAAAGAAAACATTGAATGCCGGTTCGTCGAACTGAATGATGTCCACGCCCGCGGCTTCCAGTTCTCTGGCTTCCTGGTTGAGAATCTTGGCGAACTCCCAAGCCAGTTTCTCGCGGCTTTTGTAGTGGTTGTCATACAGTGTGTCGATCATGGTCATGGGGCCGGGCAGCGCCCACTTTATTGGCTTTGTGGTGTGCTGGCGCAAGAACTTGGCATCTTCGACAAACACCGGCTTTTGTCGAGCGACAGCACCCATAACCGTTGGTACGCTTGCCTCGTAGCGATCACGGATTCTGACGGTTTTCCGTTGCTCGAAATCAACGCCGCTGAGGTGCTCGATAAATGTGGTGACAAAGTGCTGGCGGGTTTGTTCACCGTCACTGACGATGTCGATACCGGCGTGTTGTTGTTCTTGCAAGGCCAGGCGCAAGGCATCCTGTTTGCCTTCGATCAGTTGCTCGTCTTGCAACTTCCACGGGGACCAGAGTGTTTCGGGTTGAGCAAGCCAGGCGGGTTTAGGCAGGCTGCCGGCCGTGGAGGTGGGTAGCAATGTGTTCATGAACAGTGACCTTGTGCTTTGAATGTTCAACGTGCGTATTGAGCGGACCATCGCGCCAGCGTGGCCTGGTAGGGTTTGACAAATTGCTCCTCGGCAAATTTGCCTTGCTCGATCGCCAGGCGGCTGCGCTCTTCCCGGTCGTAGACAATGCGCGTGAGCGAGTAGTCCTGGTTCTTCAGGCTGGGCTGGTAGGCCTTGCCTGCAGGAGAATTGGCGTTGTAGATCTCGGGTCGGTAGATTTTCTGGAAGGTGTCCATGGTGCTGATGGTGCTGATCAGTTCAAGGTCGGTGTAGTCAGCCAGCAAGTCGCCGGCAAAATAAAACGCCAACGGGGCGACGCTGTTCGGCGGCATGAAATAGCGCACCTTCAAGCCCATTTTCTTGAAGTATTCATCCGTCAGCGAGTACTCATCCTGCAGGTACTCAACCCCTAGCACAGGGTGCTGATTTTCGGTGCGCAGGTAAGTCCTGCTGCTCGATACGCTCAGGCAGATAACCGGTGGTTTGCTGAAATGCTCCTGGTAGGTTTGCGAGTTGACGAAGCATTTGAACAGGTTGCCATGCAGCTCGCCGAAATGATCGGGTGTGCTGAAGGTCGACCGATGCTTGTTATGCTCCAGTAACAGCACGCTGAAGTCGTAATCGCGCACGTACGAAGAGAAGTTGTTGCCTACCATGCCTTCGAGGCGCGTATTGTTTTGGCGGTCGACAATATGGGTTTTCAATATCTCGATCAGCGGCAGTGCATGGCCGTGCTGCGCATTTTCAATATTCATTTCCACCGATATGATGTCCAGCTCTACGCGGTAGCGATCATGTTCGGGGTTGTCCCAGTGCGCCAGCGCGTTGAAACGGTTATTGATCATCGTCAAGGTATTGCGCAGGTTTTGCTGGCGGTTTGCACCCCGTGCCAAATTGGCGAAGTTGGTCGTGATGCGGGTGTTTTCGGCAGGGAGATAATGTTCGTCGAATGCAATGCGCTTGACGGTGAATGTTGGCGCTTTTTCCATGGTTATGGCTTCCAGGTGCCTGAGTGTGAGCAACTCAGTGCTTGTCAGTTGCGTAGGCTGAGTCGTTCACACCGTAATCTTGATGTGTTTGATTGAGGCGTATCCTAGGCGGGGCGCTGCATGAATGATATTGAAGTTATTTCACAGGTTTTTTAGCCCTGTTCATGATGCGTTGCCTGGACGACTGCGGCATCATGGCTGCCTGGCCTTCACCCCACCCAGGAGACAGCGATGATCAAAACCGGCGATCAACTGCCCGACGTTACCCTTTATCAATACAACAGCGACGCAGGCGCCTGCGCGATCGGCCCAATGGCCTTTTCCATTCGCGAGCGTTGCAAGCACAAGAAGGTGCTGATATTCGCGTTGCCGGGCGCGTTCACGCCGACGTGCTCTGAACGTCATGTTCCCGGTTATGTCGCGGCGGCCCCTGCGTTATTCGCGGCTGGCATTGACGAAATCCTGTGCGTCTCGGTGAACGATGCCTTTGTCATGAACGCCTGGGGCAACAGCATGCAGGTCGGGGATGCGGTCAAGATGATCGGCGATGGCAATGGCGAATTCAGCGAGGCGCTGGGCCTGACCCAGGACCTTTCGGCACGCGGTTTGGGGCGGCGCTCGCAGCGGTATGCAATGTTGGTCGATGACCAGGTAGTCCAGTACATCGCGGTTGAAAGCCCCGGCAAGTTCGAGGTCAGTGATGCGGCCAGCCTGCTGGCTGTGTTGCGCTAGCCATACCTTTCAGGCCTTGCCGACAACGGCTGTCAGGGCTGCCAGAACACTTTTCGAACCGGCCGCTAACAACAAGGTATAAACGGTTGAAACTTCACCAACTCAGGGCGCTGGTCGCCATTCATAACGCAGGCAGCATCCTCGAAGCCTCCAAGCTCATGCACATTACTCAGCCCGCGCTGAGCCGTTCGATCAAGGAGCTGGAGCGGGAGGTGGGGTTTACCCTGTTGCAGCGGTCGCACAAAGGCATGGCCCTTACCGAGGAAGGCAAGCGTGTCATCCGCCATGCCAACCTCGTGGTAGAGAGCATACGCCGCCTGCAGATCGAAGCGGCGAGCATTCAGGATGCGGCGCTGGGCGCCGTGTCGATCGGGGTTACGTCGTTGACGGCGATGCTCGATGGCGTCGATGACAGTATCCTGGCCTTTCGGCGCAAGTACCCGCGGGTGAAGATCACCATCACCGACCTGCGTCCCAGCCAGATCCTGCAGCGCTTGCGCGATGGCAGCCTGGACTTTGCCATTACTTCGCAGCAACCGCTGAGTCGGCTGAGCCTGGACTGGGAGGCGCTGGGCAGTATCAAGGGCAGGGTGATTTGCCACGCCTCGAATCGGCAGAAGTTCAGCCAGTCACTGCGCACCTTGCAATACGCCCCCTGGATCAGCCTGGACGAGTTGTCGGACCAGGCTTCGCAGTTTCACCAACTGTTCGAAGCCAATGGCCTTCGGGTGCCACAGAACACCGTTGAATGCACTTCAGTGATGATGGCGCTAAAGCTGTTGAAGAACACGGAATCGTTGATGACCATCAGCGAGCTGGCGGTGGACCAAGGGTCTACCTACGGTATCGATTGCGAGTTCGTCGCCATGGCGGTGCAGGAGTTGATTCCGGATTACCCCATCAACCTGGTCTGCATTGACCGCCACAGCCTCACGGCGCCTGCCCAGGAGCTGTTCCACAGCTTGCGCGGGCAGGTGCTCAAGCAGACCCGCCCCGTGGGGTCAGAAGTGGTAGTACATGCCTAGCGAGACGTTGCTTGGGTTATCGCCCGCCTGGTCCACCGGGGTCCCGGCGTAGGTGACCGACGAGGCGCGCTGGTTGGCGATCATGCCGAGGCGTCCATAGAGGGCCCAGCGGGGGTTGATGAAATGGTCATAGCCGATCATCACACCCCACGCGTCCTTGTCACGGGCGCTGACCTGGCGTTGCATCACCGCCAGGCGCAGCACGTCCAGCTCGCCCACTGGCGCCATCATGCCGAAAGTGTACAGCGTGGTGCTGGGCGTGCCGGCCTGGTCCACATCCTGACGCTGCCAGGTGAGGCTGGTGGCCAGCGGGCCGAAATCGTAGAACGCCGACAGGCTCTTGAAATCGTTGGCGGTCTGGCGTGAAACGCCGCCGTCGTCCCATGGGTCGCTGTAGTAACGGTTGTAGGAGGTCAGCAATATCACCCGGCTGTTGCGGTACTGCAGCCGGGCGCCACCGCCACGCACGGTGCGCCCAGCGCTGGCGGCATCGTCGAAGCCGAAGCTCAGCGCGGTACCGAGGCTGAAGCCGCTGAAGGTCGGGCTGGTGTAGGCCAGGGTGTGCTTGGGGCGCAGGTCAAGGTAAAAGGCGCCCTTGCCGGCGGCAGGCAGGGCCAGGTAGGTGTAGGGCGAGCCATAGGTGGCCAGGAACGGGTCGGCGTAGGTGGGCGTGGCCATGCCGTAGGTCTTGCCGAACTCGAGCTTGCCCAGGGTGCGCGAGCGCAGGGCGACTGTCGCCAGGCGCAGGGTACCGACGGTGTCCCAGGTGCCCTCCAGGGCCTCGCCATTGAGGTTGAAACCCTCCTCGACGTCAAGCTCCACGACGGTATCGGGGTCAAGCGCCTTGCGTGCGTACAGCCCGAGCTTGTTGGTCCAGGCGCCGCCACCGGCCAGCCTGAAACCCGAGTGGTGCTGTGAGTCGTGATAGCTGGCGAATGCATCCACGGTGCCGTACACCTTGAGCGTGTCATCGAAGCCGTAATCCAGCCCGTAATAACCAAAACCCGGCGCAATCCGCGCGAGCGTCGGAAAACCCTCTGCCTGTGCCTGCGCAGCAAGGCAAGCCCCTTGGATCATCAACAGCAACGATGTAATGCGAGTGTTCATTCACGACTCCAGGCCAGCACGGTGATGGGGTGGCTTTAGCGTCGGTGAACAGAACGTTGCAGCGTGATTGCTTATTCGGTCAGGTCATGCCGTTTGGTTAATCAGGGGCTGGCGCGGCGTGTGGATTGGCGAGCGCATCCGCGTTAGACAGGCTTGGTACCCGCGTCAACGCTGCGCTACGGCTGCTGATCTGTGGGCGTTATTGGGGCCGCGCGCGGAGCGAGGGCGGACTGTGCGCCAGCGCAGGGCAATTTGGCCAACGATCGCGCCGGCTAATTAATCATTGGTTATCCCTATGCCGAAACTGCAAGTGTATTGGGTGCCCGATTGGCTGATATTCGCTGCACGCCGCGATTTGCCAACGGAGACAACAATGATCAGACCGCTACCCACATCGCCGAGCCTGCAAAAAGGTGCGCATTCAGCCGCGCAGGTATCGTCCTCCCGTAAAACCTTGGTCGCCTGCTCGTTGGGCAATGCGCTGGAAATGTACGACTTCACGATCTACAGCTTCTTCGCTGTACTGATCGGCAAGCACTTCTTCCCCTCTGACTCGGCCATGGCGTCGTTGTTGATGTCGCTGGCCACCTTTGGCGTCGGTTTCCTGATGCGCCCGGTCGGGGCGATGGTCATCGGCCGCTATGCTGACCGGCATGGACGCAAGGCCGCTTTGAGCCTGACCATCGGGCTGATGACCCTGGGCACCGCAATGATTGCCTTTGCGCCCACGTATTCACAGATCGGGATTTTCGCCACCTTGCTGCTGGTGACCGGCCGGCTCATCCAGGGCATGTCGGCAGGCGGGGAGGTCGGTACCGCGTCGGTGTTCCTGATGGAATCCAGTGCAGTCGGCAATCGCTGCCAGAGCGTCAGCTGGCAGGCCGCCAGCCAAGGCTATGCCGCCTTGGTAGGGGCCGGCTTTGGCCTGGCCCTCAGCCAGTTGCTCGACCCCACGGCGCTGGAAAGCTGGGGATGGCGCATACCGTTCATCTTCGGCCTGCTGATCGGGCCGGTCGGTTGGTACATACGCACGCGGTTGCCGGAGACCCATGAGGCCGCACCGGCGCAGAAGGCAGAGCAGGGGCTGGATGCCGAACTGCTCAAACGCATCGCCCAAGGCATCGGCCTGATGGCCAGCTCGACCATTGGCATGTACCTGTTCGTGTTCTACATGCCGACCTACCTGACCACCGCCTTGCATTATCCACCCGGCAGCGCGATGGCGATTGCCTGCATCAGTAGCGGTTGCATGGCCGTCATCTGCCCGTTGGCCGGCAAATTCGCCGACAAGTATCAGCTCAGAAAACGCCTGCTGGTGTGGACGGTCGCCGCGCCGGTGGTGTTGACCCTGCCCGTGTTCTATCTGCTTGGGCACGTGCAGCACATGGGCCTGGCCATGATGGGCGTGGCGATCCTGATCTTGCCGACCTGTATCGGTGCCGGTGCGTTCTTCGCGCTGATCATGGAGGGCTTTCCGAAGGCCAGGCGCTCGTTCGGTACCTCGGTCAGTTACAGCCTGGGGGTGACCCTGTTCGGTGGTTTCTCGCCATTGGTGGCCACCTGGCTGATTGCAGCGCTGGGCACGCCGTTGGCGCCAGCTTACTTCCTGCTGGCCGGCGGCATCGTCAGCCTGGCCTGCCTCAGGTACTTCCCCGAAAACAAAGGATGCGAGTGATATGGGTATTTTGCAGAGCAATCAAACACCGAGCTCAGCTGCCGAGCTGGATGAGTTCGTCATGCTGCGCCGGCAGATCCACGCTGCGCCGGAAATTGGCGGCGACACCCCCGATACCGCGGCCCTGGTAGCCGACAAGCTGCAAGCGTTGGGCTATGAAGTGCATCGCAATGTGGGCGGGCATGGTGTGGTCGGCGTGCTGAAAGTGGGGGACAGCCCGCGCAGCATCGGTTTGCGTGCAGACATGGACGCACTGCCCATGGGCGAAAAAAATGCGTTTGCGCATGCCAGCAAGATCCCCGGCCGCATGCATGCCTGTGGCCATGACGGGCATACCGCGATCCTGCTGGCAGCCGCTGCGCAACTGGCGGCTACACGCCAGTTCAACGGGACGTTGAACATGATATTCCAGCCCGACGAGGAAGGTCTGGCGGGGGCCAAGGCGATGATCGACGACGGCCTGTTCGAGCGCTTTCCGTGCGACTCGGTGTATGCGCTGCATAACATGCCCGGCCTGCCGGTGGGCACGTGCGTGGTGCAGGCGGGGCCCACCATGGCGTCTTCCGAACGCGTCAGCATTCGGATTACTGGTAAAGGCGGGCACGGTGCGATGCCGGAGCTGTCGGTAGACCCGGTGATGGCGTTGAACAGCCTGATCAGTGGCATCCAGACCATCAAGTCGCGCAACCTGAGCGTCGAGGACTACGCCGTGATCAGCATCGGCATGATCCAGGCCGGCACCGTCTACAACATCATCCCTGACGAGGCCTGCATGTTGCTGAGCGTGCGCACCGACACGGCCCAGACCCAGCAGAAGATCAACAGCCGCATTGACGCCCTGGCCAAGGGGCACGCAGAAAGCTATGGCGTGGAGATCGAGGTGCAATTCACCCAACTGGCGCCCGCCTTGTGCAACAGCGATCACGAAAGCGCGTTGCTGCGTGACAGCCTGAGGCCGTTGTTCGCCGACGGCGCGCTGCTGGACAAGATGCCGAAGAAGGTCATGGGCACCGAAGACTTTGCCTACATGTTACAGGCGCGGCCTGGCTGTTACTTCATGCTGGGCAATGGCACGGGCGAGTTCCATGGGTGCTCGGTGCATAACCCCCACTACGATTTCAATGATGCGTTGGTGAAAATTGGCGCTGATTGTTGGGTGAAGTGGGTTCAGGACTATCTGCGTTGACCCCTTTGTCGGGGCTTGCCGGGGCTTGCACAGCTCCGGCAAGTGCCGCCTTTGCCGTGGAGAATGCCCTGCGGTGCAGGGCACCGGCTTCGCCGGTGTTCGCGGGCAAGCCCACGGCTGCAGGCTGGACTGCCTTTTGACCCTGGGGCATCTGCGTCGAAATAGTCTACGCTTCCAGCCGAAGCGCATCGTGACAGGCTTCATCCCGTTATCGTCGCTCTGGCGATTCACACCGACGGACCAGGCTCGGTCCAAAGAGGGTGCTGCAATGGCGACTATCGACACCGAGAACCTTGCAAAGGGGCTGCAGCAGGTTGAAGCCTGCTGGCAGGCGTATACCTCCTCACAGCGACTTATTGAGGGCCTTGAAGGGTGCGACCTGAGCAGTGCCATTGAAACAGCCAACCGCGATTTCACCAGGTTTCAGAACCAGTGCCAGCTTTTTTATGCCGAAGTGCGCAAGAGGGCCGCGGATGCGGACAAGCTGGAGAGCGACATGGCACGGTATCCCCATTACTTTCAGTGATGCCTGATTGAACGTCGCGCTGTGCCTGGGTTCTGACAAGCAAAGGGTACAGCGAGGACGCTTTCATGAGCATCGAACGCAGCATTCCCGAGCTTGAAGCCTGGTACGCCCAGTACGACGACATCAGTTACCGGCGCGCGTCACCGGATGCCTACCACCATGAACTGCTTCGCACAGCCGAGGCCCTGCGCGACGATGGCGCCATCGACTGGGACGACTGGTTGGCGCTCAAGGCGCTGGCCGATGAAGCGCATATCCGCGCGCTGGAAGATGCCGTGCAGGCCCATGTGAGCGACCCGGACGCATGAAAGCGCTGAAGATTGCCACCTTCAACATCAATGGCATCCGCAGCCGTTTGCCGGCGCTGCTGGCCTGGCTGGAGCGGGAGCAGCCCGACATTGCCTGCCTGCAGGAGCTGAAGGCGGCCGATCAGCAGTTCCCTCGCGCGGAGCTGGAGGCAGCAGGCTATGGCAGCCTTCATCATGGGCAACCGTCATGGAACGGCGTGGCCATTCTGGTGCGGGGCAGTGATCCGCTTGAGGTTCGCCGCGGCTTGCCCGGCCTGGAAGAGGACAGCCAGAGCCGCTATCTGGAAGCGGCAGCACACGGGGTGTTGGTCGCTTGCCTCTACCTGCCGAACGGCAATCCGCAGCCCGGGCCCAAGTTCGATTACAAGCTGCACTGGTTCGAATGCCTGATCCAGCATGCGCGCAGCCTCTATGAAAGTGGCCACCCCACGCTGCTGGCAGGGGATTTCAATGTCGTGCCCACCGACATGGACATCTATAACCCGCGTTCCTGGCTGAAGGACGCACTGCTGCAGCCTGAGTCGCGAGCGTGTTACCAACGACTGCTTGATCAGGGCTGGCTCGATGCCATACGCCATCTGTACCCGGACGAGCGTGTCTACACCTTCTGGGACTATTTCCGTAACCACTGGGCCCGCAATGCCGGGTTGCGGATCGACCACCTGTTGCTCAACCCCGAGCTTGCGCCTTATCTGAAGCGGGCGGGTGTCGATGCGTGGGTGCGTAACGAGGCCAAGGCCAGCGACCATGCACCCGTCTGGATCGAGCTGGGCACGCGTCGTGCCCGGTCATAGTCAATTCAGCACATGAACGAGCGCCGGGCTGAGGCGTTGCGAGAGTAACCGACTTCAGATTGCATTCAGATTCGACCCCGATAATTTCCTCCGTCGCACCCAGGCGGGGAAATTACATGACTCAGACTCATCAATGGCACAGTTTGCTTCCGTTACCCATCGGTAGCCATGCCGATCATCAGGCGCATCTTTCTCTTCACCTCAGCAGCGATCATGGGCGAGGCGAGCTGGAGCACTTCATACACGAGCGCTTTGCCAGTGTGCACCAGGCGGATGTGCAGCATTACCTGCCGGAGCTGCTTGCCTTGCAGGGTAGCCACGGTCGCCTGATTGCGGCGGCGGGCATGCGACCGGCCAGCGAGGGGCCGCTCTTTCTCGAGCGGTACCTGGACGAGCCTCTGGAATCCGCTGTTTCACGGGTAACCGGTGCCTCACCGGATCGCAACTGCATGGTAGAAGTAGGCAACTTGGCCTCACTCAGCGCCGGCAGCGCTCGAATAATGATCATCGCCGTGACGTGGTTGCTGGCGATGCGCGGTTTGGAGTGGGTCGCATTCACGGGCGCCGCGACACTGTTCAACAGTTTCCGGCGACTGGGGCTGGTGCCCACTGTGCTGGCCTCAGCGGATCCTGCGCGCTTGCAGGGCCAACTCGACCAGTGGGGGACCTACTACGACCAGCGACCCCAGGTATTCGCCGGCAACATAGGCTTTGGCTTCGATGCCCTGAAGCAGGCGGGCATGTTCGAGCGGCTTGGGTTTCCCATGTTAGCCCTGGAGACCGGCCATGCGGCATGACCTGTCTGCCTTTCAGGCACTGTTGCGCCAGCACGCGCTGGAACATCCTGACGCCGTGGCCGTCCAGGGCGATGCGCAGCGTTACACCTACCGGCAACTGCTCGACGAAGTCGAATATCGTGCGGGCTGCCTGCGTAGCCAACCACCGGGAACCTTCGCCGTGGTGCTGGATAACGGGCCCGAGGCGCTATTCTGGGATTTGGCGGCGCTGTTCGCCGAACGCGCCAGCGTGACAGTGCCTTCGTTTTTCAGCGCGACCCAGTTCCAGCACTGCTTGCAGCAAAGCGGGGTCACGGCGGTCGTGTGCGAGGCGCAGTGGGCCGAACAGCTCGTTGCGCTTGGCTTTGCCCGGCAGGCGCCAGCTGGCGTGTGGCAGCGTGACAGTTTTGTCGCCCCGGCGCTGCCTGAGGGCACAGCCAAGATCACTTACACCTCCGGTAGCACCGGCACGCCCAAAGGCGTGTGCCTGAGCGCTGAAACCCTGCTGCGTGTGGCGCATGAGCTGGAGGCCGCCAGCCGCCCAACCGAGCCGCAGCGATACCTGGCGGTACTGCCACTGGGTGTTCTGCTGGAAAACCTGGGCGTCTACGCCGCGCTCATGGCTGGCGCTTGTGTGCAGCTCTATCCGCAGCAGCAGTTGGGGATGGGAGGCGCGAGCCAGGTCGATTTCAAGCGCCTGCTGGGCGCAATCGCCCTCAGTGGTGCGCAGAGCCTGATCCTTGTGCCGCAACTGCTGATGGGGCTGGTGACAGCGATCGAACGCGGGTTGATGCGGGTCGGCCCTCTGCGTTTGGTGGCGGTAGGCGGCGCTCGGGTATCGCCAAGCCTGCTCGCGCGGGCCGAGGCGGTCGGTTTGCCAGTGTTCGAAGGTTACGGCTTGTCTGAGTGCGCCTCGGTAGTGGCGCTCAACCGCACAGGGGCTGTGCGCCCTGGGAGCGTCGGCAAGCCATTGCCGCATGTGCAGGTGCGCATTGCCGACGATGGCGAAGTTTTGGTGGCCGGCTCGATATTGCTGGGCTACCTGGGAGAGCCGCCGGTAACCGGGCAGTGGTGGGCAACAGGCGATGTAGGGCACCTCGATGAGGAGGGCTACCTCTACCTGGATGGCCGCAAGAAGCATCAGTTCATCACCAGCTTCGGGCGCAATGTCAACCCGGAGTGGGTAGAAGCCGAGCTGAGCCAAAGTGGCGTGATCGCCCAGGCTTTCGTGCATGGCGAGGCCTTGCCACGCAACCTTGCCTTGCTCTGGCCGCTGGATCCCGGCATCAGCGACGAGGCCATCGAACAGGCCGTACAGCAATGCAACGCGCGATTGCCCGATTACGCCAGGGTGCACGCCTGGCGCCGCTTGCCAGTGCCTCTGAGCACGCTTGACGAAACCCTGACTGCCAATGGCCGCCCGCGACGTGAGGCGATCTTGCAGCGTTACCACACCCTATTGTCCGACATCTCGTTGTGAGGTTCACAATGTCCTTTTTCGACACCCTGCAAGTACAAACCGCCCAAGAGCGTCAGGCGCTGTTCGCCGTACCGGTGATCCGCGAAGCGCTGGCCGGCCAGGTCAGCCTGGACAGCTACGTCGCCTTCCTGACCCAGGCCTATTACCACGTGCGCCATACCGTGCCGCTGATGATGGCCTGTGGGGCTCGATTGCCGCTGCGGCTGGAGTGGCTGCGCGGCGCGGTCTGCGAATACATTGAAGAGGAGTACGGCCACGAGCAGTGGATCCTCAACGACATCAAAGCGTGCGGCGGTGACTGGGAGGCCGTGCGCGATGGCCAGCCGGTGCAATCCATCGAGCTGATGGTCGCCTACCTGTACGACCTGATCGCCCGTGGCAACCCGGTCGGGTTGTTCGGCATGGTCAACGTGCTCGAAGGCACCAGCATCGCCCTGGCCACCCAGGCGGCGGGCGTTATCCAGAACACATTGGCGCTGCCAGACCAGGCGTTCAGTTACCTCAGCTCGCACGGAGCGCTCGACCAGGAGCACATGGTGACCTACAAACAGTTGATGGATCGCCTCGACGATGCCGGAGACCAGCAGGCCGTTCTCCACGCGGCCAAGGTCGTCTACCGCTTGTACACCGAAATGTTCCAGGGCTTGCCGCGTGCCGGGCAGCAAGAGGTGCACCATGCGTTTGGCTGAGTCCGCGGTGATCCTCACCGGCGCCAGTGGGGGCATAGGCCTGGAGCTGGCTGAACAGCTCTGCGCTGCCGGTGCCCAGGTGTTGGCCGTCAGTCGGCATATGGGCAAGCTGGCTGGCCTGATGAACCGGTACCCTGATCGTCTGCGCTGGCAGGAGGCCGACCTGCGCAGCCCGTCAGGGCGCGAACATGTCATCGAGCGGGCACGCGAGATGGGGGCTGTCAATGTGCTGATCAACGCGGCTGGCGTGAATCGCTTCGCTTTGCTCGACCAGCTGGATGAGTATGCGCTGGATGAGCTATTGGACATCAACCTGAAGGCCCCCCTGCAACTGACACGCGCCTGCCTGCCGTTGCTGCGCGCTCAGCCCAAGGCGTTGGTGGTCAATGTCGGGTCGACCTATGGCTCGATCGGCTACCCCGGCTACGCCACCTACTGCGCCAGCAAGTTTGCGCTGCGTGGTTTTTCGGAGGCGCTGCGCCGCGAGTTGGCCGACACCACAGTGAACGTGCTGTATGCCGCCCCCCGGGCGACCCGCACAACGATGAACAGCAGCGCTGCGACTGCGCTCAATCAAGCGCTGAAAGTTGGCATGGACGACCCGGCGGACGTCGCCCGTGCTGTGCTCCAGGCGGTGCAATCCGAGCGCACCGAGCTTTATCTGGGGTGGCCGGAAAAGCTCTTCGTGCGTATCAACGGCATGTTGCCGGGCATGGTCGATCGCGCACTGCGCAAGCAATTGCCAGTCATTCGCCGCTATATCGGTAGCCACTCCAAGGAGTCGAACAAATGAAGCGTCTGTTCATTGCCAGCTTGCTGGCATTTGCACCCTTCACCTGGGCACTGGACCAGGCAGGCAGCCAGCGCCTGAGCGATCTGCAGCAGCGCTGGGCGCAGATTCAGTACCAAATGCCCAAGGACAAGCGTGCCGACGCCTTTGAAAAATTGGCAGGCGAAGCAACAACGTTTGTTCATCAGTATCCCGGCACACCTGAACCCCTGATCTGGGAGGGCATCATCAACAGCAGTTGGGCGGGGGCGACGGGTGGCCTCGGTGCACTGGGCAAGGTCAAGGCGGCGAAAGCCAGCCTGGAGCAGGCCATGAAGCTGGACCCCAACGCTCTGCAAGGTTCGGCCTACACCAGCCTGGGCACGCTGTATGATCAGGTGCCCGGCTGGCCTATCGGTTTCGGTGATGCCGAAATGGCCGACAAGATGCTGCGCAAAGCCCTGCAGATCAACCCCAACGGTATCGACAGCAACTATTTCTGGGCTGATCATCTGTATCGGCAAAAGCGCTACCCTGAAGCTACCGCAGCCCTGCAGAAAGCCTTGCAGGCACCGCCCCGGCCGGGGCGTGAGTTGGCTGACCAGGGCCGGCGTGCCGATATCGATGCTTTACTCAAGGCCATCAAGGACAAACAGGACTGAACATGCGGCTGTTGCTGGTTGAGGATGACATTGCACTGGGGGAAGGGATCTGCGATGGCCTGCGCCAGGAGGGGTACACCCTCGACTGGTTGCGTGACGGTGTCAGTGGCTTGCATGCGCTGCAGCACGAGACCTTCGACCTGCTGATCCTGGACCTTGGATTACCCCGTATGGATGGCATTGAGCTACTCAGGCGATTACGCGCCGGCGGCGACAGCTTGCCGGTGCTGATCCTCACCGCGCGGGATGCCCTCGATGATCGCATTGCCGGCCTGGATGCCGGTGCCGATGACTACCTGGTCAAGCCTTTCGACCTCAACGAGCTCAAGGCACGCTTGCGTGCCTTGCTGCGGCGCAGCGTCGGGCGCGCCAAGGTACTGATCGAGCATGCCGGGGTCAGCCTGGACCCGACCACCCAGCAAGTGCATTACAACGGCGTCGACGTTGTGCTCACCCCCAAGGAGTACGTGCTGTTGCATGAGTTGCTGGCACATCCCGGCAAGGTATTCACGCGTGAGCGCCTCACTCAACTGCTGTATGGCTGGGATGAAGAGCCGGAGAGCAACACGCTGGAGGTGAACATCTACCATCTGCGCAAGAAGCTGTTCAACGGCCTGATTCGCACGGTGCGCGGCATTGGCTATCTGGTCGAGGTCAAGGCATGAGCTCGCTACGCCAGCGTACGCTGTGGCGCGTGATGCTCTTGCTGCTACTGGGCACCGGCCTGCTCGCGCTCTATAACTACCATGACAGCAGCCACGAAATTAACGAGGTGTATGACGCGCACCTGGCCCAGAATGCGCGTTTGCTGCAAGGCGTCATGAGCATGCCGGTACAAGAGGGCTCGCGTGAGGCGCTGTATCAGGCCTTCAACGATGCCTTGGGCAAAGCGGGGCGGCACCAGGTGGGGCACCCTTACGAAAGCAAGCTGGCATTCCAGGTCTGGGGTGAAGGCATGGCGTTGCTGGTGCATACACCCAGTGCGCCGCCCATTGACCCACCACCCACTGCTCCAGGGTTCTACGACTTTTCCAGTGGCGGTGAACAATGGCGCGGGTTCGTTTTGCCGGTGCCGGAAAAGCACTGGCTTATCTGGGTGGGTGAGCGTGATGATGTGCGCTACGACCTGATCGACCGCATCGTTCGCCACACGCTGTTCCCGTTCCTGCTTGGCAGCCTGGCGTTGGCACTGCTGGTGTGGGCTGCGATCGGCTGGGGGCTGCGGCCACTGCAGAACATGGCCAATGTCATCCGCAGGCGCCATGCCGATTCGCTGGAGCCGCTGCAACTGGTACCGCTTCCCACTGAACTGGAGCCCATGCAGGCGGCCATCAATCGCTTGCTGGCGCAGATCGACGATCTGCTGCGGCGTGAGCATCGCTTCATTGCCGATGCTGCCCACGAAATGCGTACGCCTCTTGCCGTACTGCGGCTGCACGCGCAGAACGCGCTGGCCGCCAGCAATGATGCCGAGCGCCAGAAAGCCCTGGGCTTTCTTGTGGGCGGGGTCGATCGGCTGACACGGGTGGTCAACCAATTGCTGACATTGGCCCGCGTCGAGCCAAGACTGGGGCAGCGAGCCAGCACCCGGATCGACCTGGCCGAGGTCGTCACCGAAACCCTGGCTGAATTGACCCCATGGATACTGGACCGTGGCCTGGAACCCTCGCTGGACATTGACGAAGGGGACCACCACCTGCAGATCGACGCCGGCGCGCTGGGCATTGCGCTACAGAACCTGGTGTCCAACGCGGTAGAACACTCACCGCCTGGGGGGCGCATCGCCGTGTCACTGCGGCGTCTGGACAGCAGCATAGAACTGGTCGTCGAGGATGAAGGGACGGGTATCGATGAGGAGAGCCTGTCCCGTGTATTCGAGCGCTTTTACAGCCGAAACAGCCCAAATGGTGCTGGCCTCGGGCTGTCAATCGTCGCGACCATCATCGACCGTATGGGGGGGCAGGTACGCCTTGAAAACAGAGCGGGCAGCGGGCTGGCCGCTACCTTGTCGTTTCCACTGTCTTGAATCACCTTTGCTTCAGATGGATCGCTGATTGACCCGCTCAGACAGCTGCTCGGCGCTTTCCTTGCGCTCTGAATAGCGATCGACCAGGAATGCCTGGCGGTCGCGCAGCAGCACGGTAAACTTCACCAGCTCCTCCATGACATCAACCAGGCGATCGTAGTACGGCGATGGCTTCATCCGCCCGGTGTCGTCGAACTCCAGATAAGCCTTGGGTACCGAAGACTGGTTCGGGATGGTGAACATCCGCATCCAGCGGCCCAGCACGCGCAACTGGTTGACCACGTTGAACGACTGCGATCCGCCGCACACCTGCATCACGGCCAGGGTCTTGCCTTGGGTGGGACGCAATGCCCCCAGCGCCAAGGGAATCCAGTCGATCTGAGCCTTGAACACCGCCGACATCGCCCCATGGCGCTCCGGCGAGCACCACACCTGGCCTTCTGACCACTGCACCAGTTCACGCAGCTCCTGCACCTTGGGATGCTCCACGGGTACATCGTCAGGCAGCGGCAGGCCCGACGGGTCGAAGGTGCGGGTTTCGGCACCGAAGTGCTCCAGTAGGCGTGCGGCTTCTTCTACCAGCAAGCGACTGAAGGCGCGTTCTCGGGTAGACCCATACAGCAGCAGGATGCGTGGTTTGTGTTCGCAGGTCGGGGTTGCCGAAGGCGGCAGGTCGAACAGCGTGAGGTCGAGGTTAGGCAGTTGCTCGGACATGTTTTCTTCCTGTTCAAAGCGAGCCGATGCGATCCAGCGCGTGCTTGAGCTGCTCGCGGTCGAGGTGATCGAACGGCAGCGCGAAGAAGGCCTGGCAGCGAGACTCGATGCGGGCCAGTGTGGCGCGGAACGCCGCATCGACCGATGCTTCGTCACCCACGACATCGGAGGGGTCTTCCAGCCCCCAATGCGACTTCAGCGCAGGGCCGAAATACACCGGGCAGGCTTCGCCCGCAGCCTTGTCGCAGACGGTGATGACGATGTCAGGTGGGTTGCCCTCGAACGCATCGTTGCCTTTGCTGCTCAAGCCCTGGGTCGAGATATTGGCCTGCTGCAACGTGCTCAGGGTGCGTGGCAGCACCTGGCCCTTGGGGAAACTGCCAGCGCTGACTGCCTCGAAACCGGGCGGTGCCAGGTGGTTGAACATTGCTTCGGAAAGGATGCTGCGGCAGCTGTTGGCCGTGCACATGAACAGGACTCGCATGGAGGGCTCCTCCGCTGGGGGGCGAACGTCAGAGGCTCAGGCGCAGTGCCAGAGCAGAAAGGGTGATCAGCAAAACCGGTACGGTGAGCAGCAGGCCGACCTTGAAGTAGTAGCCCCAGGTGATGCGCATGCCTTTACGCGCCAGCACATGCAGCCAAAGCAGTGTGGCGAGGCTGCCAATCGGGGTGATCTTCGGGCCGAGGTCGCAGCCAATGACGTTGGCGTAGATCATCGCCTCACGTACCACGCCCTCTGCGCCGCTGGCCTGGATCGACAAGGCGCCGATCAGCACGCTGGGCATGTTGTTCATGACTGAGGACAGCAGCGCGGAGATCAACCCGGTGCCAATGGCCGCGCTCCACAGGCCCTGCTCGGCAAGCCTGTCCAGCAGGTGGGTGAGCATGTCCGTGAGGCCGGCGTTCTTCAGGCCGTACACCACCAGATACATGCCCAGAGAAAAAATCACCACCTGCCACGGCGCTTCCCGCAGCACGCGACGGGTTGAGATGCGGTGACCGCGAGCGGCCACGGCAAAGAGGATTGCGGCACAGACGGCGGCCACCGCACTGATCGGGATGCCCAGAGGTTCCAGTACGAACAGGCCTGCAAGCAACACCAGCAGCACCCACCAACCGACTTTGAAGGTAGCGTGGTCATGAATTGCCTCGCTCGGCGCCTTCAGCGCATCGAGCGCGTACTGCCTGGGGATATCACGACGGAAGTACAGAAACAGCACCAGCAGGGTGGCCGCCACGCTGGCGATATTCACCGGCACCATCACCGATGCGTATTCGGCGAAGCCCAGGCCGAAGTAGTCGGCCGAGACGATATTGACCAGGTTGGAGACCACCAGCGGCAGGCTGGCCGTGTCGGCAATGAAGCCTGCGGCCATGACAAAGGCCAGTGTCGCTGCAGGTGAGAAGCGCAGCGCGAGCAGCATCGACATGACGATGGGGGTGAGGATCAGCGCCGCACCGTCGTTGGCGAACAGCGCCGATACAGCGGCGCCGAGCAGTACGCAGAAGGCGAACAGGCGGTAGCCGCTGCCGTTTGCCCAGCGCGCCACATGCAATGCGGCCCATTCGAAGAAACCTGCCTCATCCAGCAGCAAGCTGATGATGATGACCGCGATGAACGTGGCGGTGGCGTTCCAGACAATGGCCCATACGGCAGGGATGTCATGCAGCGAAACGGCGCCTGTAGCCAGGGCGATGATGGCGCCTAGCGCGGCGCTCCAGCCAACACCGAGCCCTTTGGGCTGCCAGATGACCAGTATGAGGGTGAAGACGAAGACAGCAATGGCGGGCAGCATGAAAATCTCGCTTGGTGATGATCAGCAGCAGACGGAATCACGCACGGGGCGACCGTCCATGTTCTTCAGCCGAAGGGCATTGTCAGCCAGCCATTGCGAATTGGCGTGCAAGGTGACCTGAAGCATTTCGTGAACCCAGGAAGGCAGCTCCGGATTCAGGCGGTAATACACCCATTGGCCCTGACGGCGGTCCAGCAGCATGCCATTGCTGCGCAGTTGTGCCAGATGGCGACTGATCTTGGGTTGGCTGTCGTCCAGCGCGCACATCAGTTCGCAGACGCACAGTTCGCCCAGGCTGGCGATAAGCAGCGTGGCGCGAGCGCGGGTTTCGTCAGAGAGGCTCTTGAAGACATCGGGCGGTGTGATCATGGGGGTGCCTGTACATACGGAAAGCCGAATATACGTATTTCCATATGTTCGAGCAAGCATTCCTGGGCTTGTGCGCTTGCAGCTCACCATGGCCACGCCCTTCGGTCGACAAAAGCAGGGTTTTGGCAGGCTTCAGACGCTGATGGCACTGCAGGGTGTATAGTGCTTGCTCGGGTGACTGTCGTTCAGTGGCTCATAACCGAGAGGCCAACATGTCCCAGACGTACCCCAGCGCGGCCCAAAAAGCCCATGTGCGCATCTGCGAGCAGGTCGAGGCCTTCCTTCAGCATGGCGGCCGCATTCAGCAGGTAGCGATCGGTGTCACCGGCTACGCTGAAGGTGTTTCCAGGGCGCAGTGGAAAAAAGGGCGCACTGCAAAGCCTTGAGGATGTCGGCAGTGCGCCTTTGTGGTGCTCGGCGTCCCAAACATTGACCCATGGCGCCAGGCCGGTCGCACCCGAACCGGCCTGGCGCTTTTGATTCAAGCGGCCCGTTGCTCACCCTTAAGCAGTTTTTTCTGCGCTTGCATGGCGAGCCCCAGCTCGTCCAGTTGGTCTTTCCCCAGCAGCTTTTTCGCGGTAGGGAAGAGCGCTTCCTCCTCTTCCTCGATGTGATGCTCAAGCAGCTCCTTCATCACCTTGACCCGACCGGCGAACTCAAGGGTGCCTGTTTGCGTATGCAGCAGATCAGGGAGCACCAGGGCGTCGACAGTCCGGTGTTCTTCCTTGGCTTCGTAATACATCTTGGCTTCCTCTTTACCACCGGCTTGCTTGATCGCCGGGTAGAGGATGTCCTCCTCCAGAGCAGTGTGGATCTGCAGTTCCTGCCCAATGCGCTGCAGCAGTTCGGCGCGCTTCTTCACGGCACGTTCTGTGGTCGCGCAGAGCTCTTCCAGCAGTTTCTTGACCAACTTATGGTCTTGAATCAGCAAATCGATAGCATTCATGGTGTCACCTCGTCGCGGGCGAATGAACAATGGCTTGCATGGAATTGAGTGACAGTGGGCGGCAGGGTTCAACGTCGATGATGGCTGGCAAAGCGCGCTTCGAGGTCACGGTGCGATTACGCGCTGCCAGAAGCCCCAAGGCCCGCGTATGCAGGCCTCGGCCGCACATTCAAAGGATAGGTTTGCCCCCCGTCACGGCGTACCGCGAACCCGAGATGTAGCTGGCTTCATCGGACCCCAGCAAGACATAGATTGGCGCCACCTCCACAGGTTGTCCCGGCCGCCCCATCGGGTAACCGGAACCGAAGTTCCTCACCGCCTCATCAGGCATGGTGGCCGGGATCAGCGGGGTCCAGATCGGGCCGGGTGCGACGCTGTTGACGCGAATGCCCTGCTTGCCCAGCAATTGCGCAAGGCCTGCAGTGAAATTGGCAATGGCACCTTTGGTCGCGGCATAGGCCAACAGGCTGGGTGACGGGTCGTCCGAGTTGACCGAGCTGGTGTTGATGATCGAACCGCCTTTTGGCATCGAGGGCAAAGCGCGCTGGCAAATGCGGAAAATGGCGGTGATGTTGGTATCGAAGGTCTTCACCCATTCATCGTCGTCAATGTCGTCCAGGCTTTCATGGGCCATCTGGAACGCGGCGTTGTTGACCAGGATATCGATGCGACCAAACTGCGCCACGGTCTTGTCGACGATGTCATGGCAGTGCTGTTTCTGTGCCAGGTCGCCGGGTAGCAGCAGGCACTGGCGGCCAGCCGCTTTGACCCAGCGCGCGGTTTCCTGCGCATCGTCGTGTTCATTCAGATAGGCAATGGCAACGTCAGCGCCTTCTCGGGCATAGGCAATGGCCACCGCACGCCCGATGCCGCTGTCAGCACCGGTTATCAAGGCGATCTTGCCTGCGAGGCGATTGTTGCCGGTGTAGCTCTGCTCACCGCAGTCCGGATAAGGATCCATCTCGCGCTGGGAACCGGGAACGCTTTGCGGTTGGGAAGGGAATGGCGGGGTAGGGTAGTCGCTCATGCTGGAAGCTCCTGCAGGTTTGGAACGCTCATTCCCATTCGAAAGGCGCGCCAGGCCGGTGTTGAAGTGGATCTTCGTGCTGAGCGACGAGCGGTTGATGCACCCATTCCCAGTGAATTTTTACCCACCGCATGGCTCTACCGCTGACGGGGCTTGCTGGCATGGGTGAGGCCCACGTTATCAAGGAGTCTGCGGTGCCTCGAATCATCACGCCTTCCACGCCGGAACATGAGATCGATCAGACGAACGAGAGGATGTTCGGTACGCCCAAGGAGAGGCTGGATTTCTATCGACGCGAAATTCAGTATGAGACCACCATTCTGGCCAACCGTACCGACGCTTATCTTGCGGCCCAGTCGTTCCTGGTGATCGCCTACGTGTCATCGATGGGTAACCTGAACCAAAGCTGGGGCGAAATGTTCACCCTGATGGTCCCGGCTTTTCTCGCACTGCTCGGCGTGCTCAGTACACTGAATGCCTGGCCTGGCATCCGCGCGGCCTTCCGGATTATCGAGCACTGGCAGATGAAGCAGAGCCACTTGCTGCGCAGCGAACCGCTGATGGGGCTGGCCTATGACGAGTCGCCGCTGTTCTGCGAGGCCGAAACCTCTCAGGCGGGGCACCGCAAATCGCTGCTGTTTTCCTTGCGCACGCCCTGGATTTTCCTGTGCTTCTGGGTGTTGCTGGGCAGCTATTCGGTTTTCATCCAGCTGGCGTGATCAGTGCGTGCTGGTCGGCATCATGGGCGACCAGCACGCGCTGAGCAGTAGCAGGGTCAGTCTGCCAGTGCCTTGATCAACTGCTCATTGAAGGCGGGGATATCGTCCGGCTGGCGGCTGGTGATGAGGTTGCCATCGACCACCACTTGTTCATCCACCCACGTACCGCCCGCATTGCGAATATCATCTTGCAAGGTCTTGTAGCTGGTCATTCGCTTGCCTTTGGCCAACCCGCTCGATATCAGCAGCCACGCGCCGTGGCAGATAACCGCCAGTGGCCTGCCAGCCGCATCATGGCTTTTTAGCAGTTTCTGCGCACCGGGGATCAAGCGAATCGTGTCGGAGTTCTGCACACCGCCGGGCAGCACCAAGGCGTCGTAGAGGTCAAGCTGCGCACTGTCGAAAGTCGCATCCACGCTGAACGCATCGGCGGGTTTGTCATGGTTCCAGCCACGTACCGTGCCTTCTTTCTCGCTCAGGATATCGACCACCGCGCCGCTGTTTTCCAAGGCTTCACGCGGGCCGGTCAGTTCCACCTGTTCAAAGCCATCGGTGACCAGAAAGGCCACGCGCTTGCCGTTCAATTGTGCACTCATCATTTTCTCCTCGTGCTGATAGGCCTTTCATAAGGGCCTGCAAACAGCGAGCAAAGTTCCTGCTCGATGCCTGGCGGTATGGGGAGAACCTGCTAACGGTTGCGCACGGTATCCAATGCAGGCGACCAGACCGTATGACCGCAACGTGAACACGCCAGGGTGTCATGAGGCTCATGGTAGGCCGGGAAACCACAGCTCACGCAGCAATGCACCCCGGCGCCGGGCGGGGATGTGTACTCCGGGCGATGCTCGACCGGCAGCACTGACAGGCCTGGGCGTGTGTCTTGCTGATCGTAGAAATACAAACTGAGATCGCCATCGGTTTCCAGAAGGCCCAGTCGAACCTGGCCCAGGTGCTCGACACCTTGCTGGCGTAGCTCCATGAACAGCTCATTTGGTGAAATGTTCATGTGACGCAGCGAATGGATTTCGTACATGCCCTCTTTCACTACCGTGACTGGCAGCCCGTCGATCCAGGCTTCGCAGGTTCTGTTTCGCCTCATGAGGTAGACCGTTCCTCGGTAAAGCATGAACAGGGTGAGGAAAACCAAGGCCACCGGAAGCAGCGGTACGTCCTCGTAAAAGGTCACATCGCCGGCAGCTGAGCCCAGGGTGAGAATGACCACGAGCTCGAACCGGGACAGCTGTCTGATCCCGCGCCGGCCACTGAATTTCAGAAAGAAGAACACGGCCAGGAAGGCCGCTGAAACACGCACAGCGACCTCCAGCAGAAAGGTAAAGGGAAAGTCGCCTATCAGCATCCGCTGCAGATCAAACGAAACCATTCGTTCCACCCTTCCTTCTGCCGTTGTCAGATAAAGGGTTGACCGTTCTCGCTCAGGGCTGGTTCATCGACTTGGCCTGCAACTCTCCGCGCGCGTCACCAGGGAATCGGCGTGCCGTCCCACGCCCAGAACGTTCCGCTCTGCGCCGGGCCGTGACGGCTCACAAGCGCCAGGATGCAGGTGGCGGCAAACGCGGGCGAGAACAGTTTGCCTGGCGGCACATTGCCCTGAAAGGGTCGGGAAAGCTGGGTGTCGGTGGTGCCGGGATGCAATGCAAGTACCGTCGACGCGGGGTTCAGTCGCTTCAGCTCGATGCTTGCAGTGCGCAGAAGCTGGTTGAGCGCGGCTTTGCTGGCACGGTAGCTGTACCACCCACCCAGGTGATTGTCGCCGATCGACCCAACCCGCGCCGACAAGGCGACGAAGGCCATCGGTTGCCGACGCAGCAGCGGCAGCAAATGCTTGAGCAGCAGAACAGGGGCGAAACAGTTGGTTGTGAAAGTGCTCAGCAACCCCGCCATGTCTAGCTGGGTCAGTGCTTTTTCAGCCCGCGCCGGGCCGTCTTGCAGCACGCCAAGCGTACTGAAGACCAGGTTCAGTTGGTCGCAGCAGGCGCCCACCTGCGCGGCCAGTGTTTGCAGTGCCTGCTCGGATCGGGCGTCGCAGTCGAGGCGAACCAACCGTCGCGCGTGCTCTGTGAACAAGGTATCCAGCGCAGGGCTGGTGGTGGCGCGTCGCGAAACGGCGAACACCAGCCCGATGTCATCGCGCGCCAGCAACTGCGTGCACAATGCCAGGCCGATCCCTTGGCTGGCCCCGCAGACCAGCACGTTGGCGGGTGTCTGAAGGTCGTTTATCAGGCTCATCGGCGTGTCCTCTTGGCTGGGCGCTGGTGCCTCGTCCTGTGATGCCTGCCAACGTTCTTGCACATGGCAGGGGCGAGCTCACAGCAGGATATAGTCGCTGTACTGCCGTAAGCCGTCATGGGGCCCTTCGATCAAGTGCACGTAACGGCCGTTCACCCAGTCGATCGGCAGGCAATCGTCGACGTCCAGTACCGCATCGGTATGCGGCTTGAGCCAGTCTGCCTGCAGGCGCTGCTTGGCCAGTTGCTTGGCCTCGGCCTTGTCCCTGGCCACCACCAGCAGGTAGCGGTGTGCCTCGCCAAACACCCCGGGCTCGTAGCCGCCCAGGTTGATGAAGAACAACCTGGGATCGTGTGGGCCAGGCGCTACCTGACTGAATTCGAGGCGGTAGTGGTCAATACCGTGGACTTCCATCCACGCGTCGATGTGCAGGCCCGTTCGGCTCCCGAACCAGGCTCGGCGCAGATGTGGGTAAGCTTGTTCAAGTGAGTCCGCCTGCGCGAACAACACATCGTGGACCTCGATATTGGCCCGTGGGTGGCGTCCACCGAGCATGACGACGTACAGCATGAGCAATTCCTTCTATCTCGACTTTCATGGGTGTTCGATAACGGGGCGCGAGGCTTGCAGAAATATGCATGCTGGGCATTAAAAACTATACATGACTCGTCAAATATCTGTACAAGCGTCTACTATTGTATAGTATTTAGCAAAGTGCTCGAGGTCAGAATGGCGCACCCTGCACGTTGGACCTGTCTATGCCTGCTGCTAGCCGCCATGTCGTCGGCGGCAGACTGGCGAGCGGAGCTGCCTGCGGCGCAACGGCTGGGCGCCGGTGATTTCACCTGGTTTGGCCTGCGGCTGTATACCGCCCGGTTATGGGCAGTTGGCCCGGTTCAGGACTGGAACCAACCGTTCGCCCTTGAGCTGCTCTATCACCGTTCATTGTCCAGGGACACGCTGGTCAAGGCCAGCCTTGAGGAAATGCAACGCCTGGGTGGCGGCAGCATGACGGCACAGCAACGCGCGGCATGGACCAGGGCGATAGAGCAGGCATTCGTGGACGTGACGCCTGGTATGCGCATCACGGGCCTATACCTGCCGGGGCAGGGCTGCCGCTTTTACGTCGACGGCAAACTGAGCCACGCGATCGACGATCCGGTGTTCGCCCGGGCCTTCTTCGCCATCTGGCTTGACCCGCGGGCCAGAGATCCCCAATTGCGTCAGCGGCTGCTTGGGCTGGCTGGCGATGACCGAGGAGCCTGAACATGTACAAAGCGCTGTTGCTGGCTGCCTGCCTGCTTCTGGGCAGTTGTGGCAATGTCGGTATCGAGCACTATGCCCAGGAGCAGCCGAAGCTGGACCTGGCGGCGTTCTTCTCGCGCCCGGTTCAGGCGTGGGGGATGTTCCAGAAGCGTTCCGGGGAGGTGGTCAAGCGCTTCCACGTGCGCATCGACAGCCGCCGCGAGGGTGAGCGGCTGATCCTCGACGAACATTTTCTTTATAGCGATGGCACACGCCAGCAACGTACCTGGACGCTGGTGCCGGACGGCCCCGGGCGCTGGCGGGGAACCGCGGGGGACGTGATCGGCGAGGCGCGTGGCGAAGTGGCGGGCAACGCGCTGCGATGGCGTTATCAACTGGACCTGCCGGTCGATGGGCGGCACTGGCAGGTAGACCTGGACGACTGGATGTACCTCATGGATAACGACACCCTGATCAACCGCTCGAGCATGAGCAAGCTGGGCGTTGAGATTGGCCAGATCACCTTGTTCTTCCGCCGCCTGCCAGAGGGCACACCATGAACCTGATCGCGCTGACCCAGCTGGTTTCGACCGGCGAAGCCAAGGAACTTGAACTGCTGTCGCTAGAGGGGGGCTTCTACCTCCTGCGCGCCCTGACCGACGCCGGCCCTGTGACATTGAGCGATGCCCAGGGGCAGCCCGTGCGCGTGCGCTCCACGACCGAACTGCGGCAGTTGCTGGTCGACCTGCCGCCGGTGCCATGCATGCTGGTGCAGCAGGTGGTGCACGATGAGATGTGCGGACAACGCGACGGCCCCATCGCGCCGCTGCGCGTACCGGTAACGCTCACCAGCCAGTGGTAGCCCGGACGATGCGCCTGGGCCTGGTGCTGGGTGACCAACTGTCGTTCGACCTGGCAAGTCTGGCGTCCCTTGACCCTGCTCGCGATGCGGTCCTGATGGCGGAAGTGGAGGGGGAGGCCCGATACGTACCGCATCATCCGCTGAAGATCATTCTCATCTTCAGCGCCATGCGGCATTTTGCCCAGGCCCTGCGTGAACGGGGTTGGCAGGTGCACTATGTCGAGCTGGATGCCGAGGGTAACAGCGGCAGCATCGTGGGTGAGTTGCGTCGATGGCAACAAGCCTTGGGCGCCACCCACATTCACTTGACCGAGTGCGGTGAGTGGCGCCTGGAGCAGGCCTTGCGTGATGCCGCACTGCCGCTTGTGTGGTTTCGCGACACGCGTTTTCTGTGCTCCCGTGAAGCCTTCGGGCGCTGGGCTACAGAACGTCGCCAGCTGCGTATGGAGCACTTCTACCGTGGCATGCGCAAGCGAACCGGCCTGCTCATGGAGCCTGACGGCAGCCCGGCAGGTGGGGCCTGGAATTTCGATGGCGACAATCGCAAACCGTTGCCACGGCAGCTGCGTGGCCCGTTCGCTGCGCATTTCGCGCAAGACGACATCACCGCAGCGGTGGTGGCCTTGGTGCGTCAGCGCTTCAGCGACCATTACGGGGGCGTCGACGGTTTCGACTACCCCGTGACCCACGCCGAGGCACAACAGCTGTGGCAGCATTTTCTGGATTTCGGCCTGGCGGCTTTCGGTGACTACCAGGATGCGATGGCCGAAGGCGAGCCGTACCTGTTTCATGCGCGCATCAGTGCGGCGCTCAACATCGGGCTTCTGGATGTGCGTCGTTTGTGCGACGACGTCGACAAAGCCTGGCGCGAGGGGCGGGTGCCGCTCAATGCAGCCGAAGGCTTCATTCGCCAGTTGATCGGCTGGCGTGAGTATGTGCGTGGCATCTATTGGCAGCGCATGCCGGCGTATGCCGGGCTCAATCACCTGAACAACGACCGGGCGCTGCCAGATTTCTACTGGACCGGGCGCACCCGCATGCGCTGCATGGCGCAAGCCATCGGGCAGACCCTGCGGTTGGGCTACGCTCACCATATCCAGCGGTTGATGGTTACCGGCAACTTCGCCTTGCTGGCCGGTATCGTGCCAACCGCGATTTGTGAGTGGTACCTGGCGGTCTACATGGATGCCTTCGAGTGGGTCGAACTGCCCAACACGCTTGGCATGGTGATGCACGCCGATGGCGGCTACCTGGGGTCCAAGCCGTACTGCGCCAGTGGTCGTTATATCCAGCGCATGTCCGATCATTGCAAGGCTTGCAGTTACAGAGTCGACCAGGTGACCGAAGAGGAGGCCTGCCCGTTCAATGCCTTGTATTGGCATTTTCTCATTCGCCATCGCCCCCAGCTCTCGGCTAACCCGCGCCTGGCCCTGGTTTATCGTAGCCTCGATGGCATGCCCGCTGGCCGTCGCGATGCCGTGTGGCAACGTGGCCAGTCATTGCTGGCGCGGCTCGATGCGGGGCAGGCGTTATGAAAAAGAGCCTTCTGCCCAGCAAGGTTTGCGTGGTGTGTGGCCGGCCGTTCACCTGGCGCAAGCGCTGGGCACGCTGTTGGGAGCAGGTGCGTTACTGCTCCGAGCGATGTCGCCGGTCAGCGCCG
Organism: Pseudomonas sp. FW305-E2; assembly: GCF_058782925.1. Taxonomy (NCBI): domain Bacteria; kingdom Pseudomonadati; phylum Pseudomonadota; class Gammaproteobacteria; order Pseudomonadales; family Pseudomonadaceae; genus Pseudomonas; species Pseudomonas sp. FW305-E2. The sequence goes on from NZ_JBYSYE010000002.1 coordinate 61,524, forward strand.
CGCCGCGATGCGCGCCAGCAGGGGCAGGGCCAACGCCCATATCGGCATCAGTAGCAGGCCGGTTTCCAGCGCGCCCAAGGGCAAGGTGACACCTGCCAGCCTGGCGCCGCCTACGTAGGCCAGAGGGCCGCCAATCGCCCCCAGCAGTGCGCCGATTCGCCAGTGCCTGCCGGCCCATGCCAGGCTGTGACGCATCCCGCTGGCCAGCACCAACCACAGCAGCGCTAGCCACAGCGGCAGGGGCCAGGCGTCGAAACCGAACACCCCCAGTGCTCCCAGCGCGCTGTCGAGCACACAGCCGATAAAGGTGACGCGCACCAGCGCCTTGACCTCGGCATGGATGTCCGGGCACAGGCGCAGGTGCACTGCCACGCCCGGAATCACCAGCAGCAACAACAAGGGCCGCTCGGCCCCCAGCACGCAGACCCACCAGCCGGCTTGCAGCCAGAGGGCATTGGCGATCAGCCAGCGGCTGCGCATCAGGCACTGCCAGGCAAGGGCGCGCGGCGTGCCTGGGGTGCTGCCCAGAGCAGGTGCGCAACACCGATGGCGCGTTCCTCGAAACCGCCTTGGCAGTAGCAGAGGTAAAACTCCCACAAGCGCTGGAACATGTCATCGTAGCCAAGGTCCGTCAGCGCAGTGCGTGCCTGACGCAGGTTTTCGCGCCAGTGTCGCAGGGTGTGGGCGTAGTCCAGGCCAAAATCTTCCATGTGCACAAGGTTCAGGCCAGTGTGCCGGCTGGCGGTGTCGAGCAACACGCTCAGCGAAGGCAGGGCGCCACCGGGGAAGATGTAGCGCTGGATAAAGTCGACCGAGCGCTGCGCTTGGGCATAGCGCTGGTCGCGGATGGTGATCGCCTGCAATAGCATCAGGCCTTCAGGCTTGAGCAGCGAAGCACACTGGCGGAAATACACCGGCAGGTAGCGATGGCCAACCGCTTCGATCATCTCGATGGAAACCAGTTTGTCGAACGTGCCTTGAAGGTCGCGGTAGTCTTCGCGGAGCACTTGCACACGCTGCCCCAACCCCAGGGCCTGAACGCGCTCCAGGGTATGGCTGTACTGCGCCTCGGAGAGCGTCGTGGTGGTGACCCTGCAGCCGTAACGGGTGGCTGCGTGGATAGCGAGGCTGCCCCAGCCGCTGCCAATTTCCAGCAGGTGATCGTCAGGTCTCAGTTCGAGCTTCTGGCAGATGCGCTCCAGCTTGTGCAGCTGGGCCTGCTCCAGTGTTTGCCCAGGGTGTTCGAATTGCGCAGCCGAATACATCATGGTGGGGTCAAGCAGCCGCTCGAACAGGGCATTGCCCAGGTCGTAGTGGGCCAGAATGTTGCGCCGGGCTCCACGCTTGTCGTTGCGGTTGAGCCGGTGCAGCAGGCGCAGGGCAGGGCGGCCCAGGCGGGCCAGGCCGCCCTCGAGCGCGTCGAGCACTTCGAGGTTGGCGACGAACAGGCGGGTCACCAGCGCCAGGTCGGGGCTGCGCCAATAGCCGTGAATGTAGGCTTCGCCAGCACCGATCGAGCCATTGCCGGCGATCAGGCTCCAGGTGGCGTCATCGAGGATCTCCACCTCGGCCTGCAACGGGCTGTCGGCATCACCGAAACTCCACTGCTGCCCGTGGCTGAGCAGGCGCAGGTGGCCGTGACGCAGCTTGCCCAACTGGGCGAGCACGGCGCTTCGTGCCAGCCCGCCGAGCAGTGGCGCAAGGCCTGCGAACTTGCTAACGCTCAGGGTGGGATTTGACATCATCAAGGTCCTCGCAAGGTTGGCCGAGTGCCAGGTCACCCTGGCAGGTGGTGTGGTCGTGCACGGGGGTGCGTTTGAGTAACAGGCGAAGCGCTTGCCAGTAGATGGCCGAGACAGTGCGCAGGCTCATCCATGGGAAGTTCAGGACATACCGCCGCAGCGCTGCTCCATCCAGTGGCTTGCGGCGCAGGGCGAGGTCGGCCTCGAACACCTTTGTGCCGCCTTGCCAGTTCTGCATCTGAATGCGTACATGGTCCGTGTCCAGGAAGAAGCGCAGGCGATAGTCCATGTCCAGCGGCATGAATGGCGACACATGGAAGGCCTTGGCCACGCTGAAGGGCTTGGCAAGGTTGCCTTGCACCGGTAGCACGTAATGAAAGCGTTCACGCCAGGGTGTGTTGCGCACTTCCATCAGGATCGCGCTCAGGCGCCCGTCGCGGTCATGGCAGAAATAGAAACTCACCGGGTTGAACGACAGCCCCCAGCAACGCAGTTGCGTGAGCAGCTGTACCCGGCCTTCGGGCAGATGCCCCGTCGCCTGCCCGACCAGCAAGCGTGCAGCCTGGGCCAGCGATTCGCCTTGGCGGGTCAGGGCGGGCAGGTAGTCGGTCTCGCGCCAGCACAACGGCGCCAGGCGCCAGTGTCCCAGCAAGCGTGACAGGCCCATCAGCCAGGATTGTTCGTCCAGGTCCAGGTAGAACATGCCGATCCGGTAGCGGAACGCGTGGACCCGCGGCGTCAGCCGTCGGTGGCTGATCCAGCCCAGGCAGAGGCTGCTGTTCACAGGTGCTCTCCGAAGTGCGCGGCCACCTTCAGTGCGCTGACCACCCCGTCTTCATGAAAGCCATTGCCCCAGTAGGCACCACAAAAGTAACTGTGCTGCTGACCCTGCAGTTGCCCTTGGCATGCCTGGGCAGCCGACGCTGCAACGCTGTACTGGGGATGGGCGTACTGGAAGCGGGCGATGACCTGCGCCGGGTCTATCAGTGCGGTTTGGTTGAGGCTCACACAGAAGGTTGTCGGTGCCTGGATACCCTGCAGAATATTCATGTTGTAGGTCAGCGCGGCGGGCGCCCGCTCAGGGCCGCCCAGGCGGTAGTTCCAACTGGCCCAGGCGCGCTGGTGGCGTGGCAGCAGGCGGGTATCGGTGTGCAGCACCACGTCGTTGCTGGCGTAATCGATGGCGCTGAGTACGGCGCGCTCCTGGTTGCTGGGGCTTTCCAGCAGCGCCAGGGCCTGATCACTGTGACAAGCGAACACCACATTGTCGAAGCGTTCGGTGCCGGCCGCGCTCACGAGGGTCACGCCACCTTCGTCGCGGCTGACGCGGTAAACCTTGCAATTGAGGCGGATGCGCTCAGCAAACGGTCGGCACAGCGGCGCGACATAGCTGCGCGAGCCGCCTTTGATCACCCGCCACTGTGGGCGTTGGTTGACCGACAGCAAGCCGTGGTTGCGACAGAAGCGCACAAAGAACTCGAGCGGGAAGTGGAGCATGTCTGCGCGAGACATCGACCAGATCGCCGACCCCATTGGCACGATGTAATGATCGATGAAGCGTTGCCCATAGCGGTTCGCTTGAAGGTAGTCGCCCAGCGTGGTGCTGGCATCGATACGCTGGTTGTCCAGGTCGGCCAGTGCCTGACGGTTGAAACGCAGAATGTCCCGGATCATCCCCCAGAACCCTGGGGACACCAGGTTGCTGCGTTGGGCGAACAGGGTGTTCAGGTCGTGACCGTTATATTCCAGGCCCGTCATCGGGTCATGCACGGAAAAACTCATCTCGGTCGGCTGTGAAGGGACCTTGAGCTGGTCGAGCAAGCGGATGAAGTTCGGGTACGTCCAGTCGTTGAAGACGATGAAACCGGTATCTATCGCATGCTGCTGGCCTTTCCAGACCACATCAAGGGTGTGGGTGTGGCCCCCGACCCATTGCTCGGCCTCGAAAACCGTGACTTCGTGCTGGCGTGACAGCAAATGGGCGCAGGTCAGCCCCGCGATGCCACTGCCGATGATTGCTATACGCATGGATCATCATTCCTGTTCATGACGGGCGAGGCGTTGGCCCAGCGCCAGGCGCAGGCGCGCGGGCAGCGCCCCGAGCAGGCGCAACACCCAGGTGAAAAGACCGGGGAAGTTGATTTCCAGGGGGCGGCGGGGCAGGCGCCTGGCGATATGCCGGGCGGCACGCTGCGCAGACCACAGCTGTGGCATGGGGAAATCGTTGCGACGGGTCAGTGGCGTGTCCACGAAGCCTGGGCTCACCAGGGTGACCGCGATGCCTTCGCGTGCCAGGTCGATTCGCTGTGACTCCACCAGATAGCGCACCGCGGCCTTGGACGCGCCATAGGCGCCGGCGCGGGGCAAGGCCAGCCAGGTTACCGAACTGCCCATCACCACCAGGTGGGGGCGCTGGCCTGCGCGCAGCAAGGGCAGTGCTGCCGCCAGGCAGTAGCTGACGCCCAGCAGGTTGGTGCGCATGACGCGCTCGACCAGCGCCGGATCGAAATGCCCAGGCTCCAGGTATTCGCAGGTGCCGGCATTGAGAATGGCCATGTCCAGGCCTCCCCAGGCCTGCTCGATATGCGCAGCGATGCCGGCGACCTGCTCCGGGTTGTCAAGATCGCCAATGGCCAGCAATACCTGCCCAGGAAACCGTTCGGCCAGCGGGGCAAGGCGGTCGGCGTTGCGCCCGCCCAAGGCGACCTGGTGGCCTTGTTCCAGGAGGATTTGTGCGAGCGCGGCACCGATACCGCTGCTGGCGCCGGTCAGCCAACAGCGGCTCATGCCAGCCTGCCTTTGAGCCAGCGGATCGCAGTGCCCATGACGGGAAGGTGTTCATAAAGCAGGGCACCGGCGTCGAAATAGTCCTGGTGAAAATGCACACGGTCGCGCCAATGCAGGCAGCTGCAGCCTTGCAACGTGATCGGCTGGCCCCCCGCCAGGCGCGGGTGGCAAAACTGCAGTGTCCAACGCAGGTACCCCTGCCCGGGCTTTACCTCGTCGGCGCTGGTGAAGGCGTAGCGGATATCGGTGGCGTTGGCGTACAACTGCTCGAAGTAGGCGCGCAGGGCCTGCAGCCCCTGTATCTGGTGCAGGGGATCACGGAAGGTGACATCGTCGCTGTACAGTTTATCCAGCGTGTCGAGGCTCGCCCCATCAAGGCGGGCGAAGCGCTCGGCGAACTGCTGTAGGTACGCTGACATACTGGGCTCCAGGAATCCTGTACAACATTGAATTGTTGTACAGGTATAACTGAAGCCTAAGCTTTTATCTATACAAGTCAACGTCCTTGTATAGGTTTTTTGTCAGCGCTTGGCCTGGCCCTGCTGCCGGCGCAGTTCTGCCACTTCAGCCTCCAGCTCGCGAACCCTTTCCTCGGCGAATATCTGCGCTGTGACATCGCGCTGGATGCCGATGTAGTAGGTTAGCTGGTCCGCCTCGTTGTGCACGGGTGTGATGGACAACTCGTTCCAGAACAGGCTGCCGTCCTTGCGGTAGTTGCGCAGCACCTGGCAGCAAGGGCGGCCTTCGCGGATCGCCTCGCGGATAATTGCGATGCCCGGCTGGTCGTGATCCTCGCCCTGAAGAAAACGGCAGTCCTGATAGAGGATATCGTCGGCGCAATAGCCGGTCAGGCGCTCGAAGGCCGGGTTGACGTAGATAAGGATGCTCTCATTGCCTTCCTGCTCGGCGACAACGATGCCATCGTTGGAATGTTCGACCATCAGTTGCAGGAGTTTTGCATTGATCATGGGGCTCACCTACAGGCATTTCGTATGCGATGTGCGCCAAAGGCTTCCGTGCAGTAGCTTTTGGCGCTGTTTGTTGCATGATGAACCAAGGAGGCTCGCCGCAGAAGGTGCATCTGGGTTTAGAATGTATCACCCCTTGAATGACACCTCGTTATGACCGACGCCACCCCACCCGAATTGCTACCCATGCGCGATGTGGTCAGCCTGACCGGCATCAATCCGGTGACCTTGCGTGCCTGGGAGCGGCGTCATGGGTTGATTCGCCCGCAGCGCACCGAGGGCGGCCATCGCTTGTACACGGCCCAGGATGTCCAGCGCATACGTGACATCTTGCGCTGGACCGCCAACGGCCTGCCCATCAGCAAGGTGGGTGACAGGCTCGCCGGCCAGCCTGAGGCGCCTGTGCAGCAGCCCTCGGCCTTTGACGACTGGCGCGCCGCCGTTGCGCGCGCTTCCAGGGCATTCGATGCGCAGGCGCTGGAAGCTATCCATGGGCAGCTGTTCACACTCTTGCCAAAGGCCACGGTGCTGCGGGACGTGCTGATGCCGGTTTGGCATGAGCTGGCTTCAGGCACTGCGCCAGGCCAGCGTAGCCAATGGTTGTTTCTCGATACGTTCTTGCGCGCCCGGCTGCTGCTGCGCTTGCAGATGAACCAGGTCGATGCGCCGCGGGTGCTGCTGGCGGGTACCGAGGGTCAAGCCGAATGCCAGGTGTTGTGCGCCGGGCTGCTGTTGAGCAGCGAGCGACAACGCATCGAAGTGCTCGGCTGCGGGCAGCCGCTGGAAGAGCTCCCGCTGCTGTGTGCGGCGATGCAGCCAGCGGCACTGGTGATCGCGCTGCAGCCACCGGTGAGCCCTGCCTTGGCCAAGCGCCTGCGCTCCCTGCAGATGGACATTGCTTGTCCGCTGGCCTTGACGGGCGAGGGGCTGGCCGGTGTGCAAGCGGCCTTGCACGGGCTGCCGGTGTGCCTGCTGGACGAGCAGGGTGCTGACGTCGCGCGTGTGCTTGACGCCTTGCTCAGGGGGGCGCTGGACGTTTGAGCCTGGCCCTGCGCGATGCTCAGGGTGGTTGGGTCGTTGCTCGGCATGCTTTTGGCCCTTATCGGCGTCGATGAACAAGATCCTCAAGCAGTCGGGGAGCAACACGCCGGTCATCGGCTTCCGTCTGCTACGCCGTTTCCAATGTCCTGTTAGCGGTCTGTGGGCCGGTGATCATTGCGCTGACCGGCACCTGAGACCTCATTGCTCACGCGGTGTTTTCAGGTTTGGACGGGGCCGCGTGCCACTGCTCCTTGGGCACCCATTTGGGCTGCTCGGGATCGCTCAGGTAGTGAGGCGACATGATTTGCACCCCATACTCGTTGAACACGTCCTGGATATTGGCGTGCAACAGGCTCAAAAGCTGCGCGCGTGGCCTGGGCTCTGACGGGATGGCCTGGGCCACTAATCGATACTCGGGGTAGAAGTCCGACAGTGCCGTCTGGAATACCTGGGGCATGGGCGTTTGCAGCACGCCGTCGGTGCGCCGAGCCGCTTCCAGTAACATCGCCTCGACCTGACGCCACGGGGTGTCGTAGCCAATGGTCACCACGGTGTCGACCACATAGCCTGGCCCTTGCACGATTCGTGAGTAGTTCTTGGTCACCGAGCCGGTAATCATCGAGTTGGGAAGTGTCAGCACCTCGCCAAGCCCGGTGCGAATGGTCGTGGTGAACATGCCCACTTCGGTCACCGTGCCCTCGTAATCACCCACACGTACAAATTCACCGACGCGCAGCGTGCGCGTGTAGGTGAGAATCAGTCCGGCGGCGCCTTGGCCGATGACACTGGTCGCCCCCAGTGAAACCATCAGACCGAGCAACACTGACAACCCCTTGAAGGCATCGGTACCCGAGCCGGGTAGATAGGGGTAGGCCATCACCAGGGCGAAGAGCCAGATCGCCAGCGACGTCAGGCGCATGGTCGGTTGCAAGGTTTCGGCGGTCAGCCATTTCAATGTGCCCGGGCGTGCCATGCGCCTTAGCACACGTTTGGAGAAAGCGCTGATGCCCCGGGCGATGAAGAAGATCGACAATGCAACGGCCAGGCCGGGCATGGCACGCAAAATACCGCTGATCAGGTAGTTGAGCAGCGCCATCAGGTGGATATTGAGGCTTTCCCCCCAAGACCTTGTGTAGGGGAACTGAGACAGCACGAAGCCCAGCCATTGGTAGCAGAACAACAACACGACCAACCAGTACAGCAGCCAGAGTGAGCGGTCGATCAGGTAGTACAGGTTCTGCAGGTCGAACAGTTGCGTGTGGCCGACCTTAAGGCGCTCGGAGTGTTTGCCCATCAGTTTAGGCAGCAGTCCAAGGAGCTTGCGTCGACAGTAGCCTGCGGCCTTTACCAGCATGAAAAAGACCAAGGTTGCTGCAGCGCTGTAGCCTATCGCGGTGAGCAAGAACCGCAGGCTACGCGCCTGGCGGGTTTCCTCGACAACAAGGCGCAGGTTCTCGGCGGCCTGCTCGGCGGCTTCGCCTGTGGTAATGGTATCGGCCGCAGCATCCAGTGGCGTCACGATGAATGCACGGCGCCCGCCCAGCAGCACCAGGTAGCTGTGCAGGATAGGGTCGACGCGAACCTCCAGATCGTTTGTTTCCTGAAGCGTATCCTCGATGACCTTCTTGGCGCGCTGGGCACGCACCGTGGGTGTTTCGCCCAGCAGCGTCGCACGAAAGACCAGCACCGTGCGGTTGATGACGGTCAGCGGCGCGGGTTCGGCAATCACACCCTCTATCTCTGGCCCAGGCTGAGGGGTGTCCGCATGGAGCAGGGGCGAGAACAGCACGTGGATCAGTAGCATTAGCCCAGCAGCCCGCCCGAACCTGCGCTTGTTGCCCATTTAACAGCCCCTGTGCCGGCGTGTGGATTGCTACCAGCATAGTCGGCTTCAGCCAGCATTCAGTGGCTTAGTTCGCGGGCACGAGGATCACGAAGTTCTTCTTCATGTCTTCCACTACGGTCCATTTGCCCTTGGCGCCCGGTTCGATAATGAACGTGTCGCCAGCGGCCAGTGTGACCGGGGCGCAACCCTCAAGCTCAATGACGCAGCATCCACTCAGGACGTGGCAGAACTCCCAGACTTTGTAGTCAATGCGCCACGCCCCGGTGCTGGCTTCCCATTCTCCGGAAATGCGACCTTGCTGTTCATCGTGATAGTACTTGGACGTCAGCGTGTGAGGGGTACCTTCCAGGACTTCTTCAAAAAACGGAAGGTCGCGCAGCGGTTGGATATCCAGTTCGCGGAACACGGTCAGTTTCTGGTTCATGGCTGTTTCTCGAGCACGTTGTGAGTAGGGCGATACATTAAATAGGCTTCACCGGTGACGCCCAGCATCGGGTGCGGAACGATCTGGCAGGTTTTAACAATTTGAAAACCATGACGTTCGTAGAAGCGGCGTGCACCATGGTTTTCTGCGTAATCGATCAGGCACAACCCATCAAGGCCCGCGTCGTCAGCGCGCTGCTGGGCGTGGCGAAGAAACTGGGCGCCCAGCCCCTGGCTCCGCCAGGCTTCATCCAGCGCCAGGCTGGATATGTACAAGGTATCGGGTATTTCCATGTCGGAATAAGGCGCGAGGACGGGGTCGGTCTCGACTGGCCTGTCAGGCGTTGCGCGCAAGGCATAGCTATGCATCATGCCGATGACGCGCCCTTCGAAAGTGGCCATCAGGCAGTTCTTGTATGAAAAGTCGCCCTGTTCTCTGGCATAGCGAGACGCACCGACACTCAGCAAGGCTTCTCCAGGTGCGGCGAGCTTGCTCCATATGTAATCGGCCATGCCCTCCGATGTCAGTTGAAAGAAGCGCGCAATATCATGCGCGTCCGAGACTCGAGCGGGTCTGAAGTCGATAGGCATGCACAGTGCTCCCATGGTGCCGGGGGGCAGTATTCAAGGGCTACGCCTTTGGCAGGGAGGCAGGGTAGACGGTTATAGCGGTTCCCATGATGCTCTGCGCGAACACCATCAGCATGGCCTGCGACACGCCTCATGGCCCGACCGATTTCAGGAGCAGGGACGCTCCGCCGGCGCCACCTGCACCGGGGTCATGCGCCAGTGCCCGGGCGGTTGGCAAGCAACTCGGCGACCAAGGCGCTGGTATCGACGATATCCAGTTGCGCCAGGCATCGCACGGGCAGGCGAAAGGGGGCGATGCTGTCGGCCACCAGTACCCGTTCGAACGCGCCGCTGTCGAACAGCTCGCCACCGGTGGTGAACAGGCCGTGGGTGGCCGCAGCCAGTAGGCGGCTGGCTCCGGCCTGCCGGCAGGCCTGGGCAGCGCGCAGCAGCGTCTGCCCCGTACTGATCAGGTCGTCGAACACGATAACGGTGCTGCCTGCCACGTTACCGACCAGGTGTTCGCCGCTCAGGCCTGCCTGTTGGCGGTGTTTTTCCATCATGGCCACCGAGACCGGGCGCGCCAGCAGGTGCGCCAGGACCTGGCGAAACTGCTCCGCACGTTTGACGCCACCCATATCTGGCGACACCACCGTGACCGCCTGCTCACCGAGGAGCGGGGCCAGGCGTTGGGCGAACAGTGGGGTGCATTGCAGGTTCCAGCTCGGGATTCGGTAGGCGTTGTCGAAGGCGCTGGGGTTGTGCACGTCCAGCGCCACAATGCGGTCCACGCCGCAACTTTCCATCAGCCGAGCCACATGGCGGGTGATGATAGCGTCCTGAAACTCCACCTTGCGGTCCTTGCGACCGTAACAGAGGTAAGGCGTGACTGCCGTCACCTGGCGGGCAGCAGCGTCCTTGAGCGCGCCACAGAAGAACAACAACCGGCATAGCTTGTCATGCGCGCTGTGGTGCGCGTCACCATACAGCGAGTGGAAGACGATGACCGATCGACCGTCCACCGATTCGCCAGGCCAGCACTTGTGCTCTCCGTCCTCGTAGTCGCGCTCTTCATGTGCAGACAGTGTCCTGCCCAGGCGTTGCGCCACGGCATTCCCATAGGCCTGGCTGCCTTGCAAGGCGAACAGTAACGGCGGTGTGTCATTCATGCCCTGCGCTCCAGAGGTCGTTCACAGCAACATGAGCTGCATGGCACTGTGCGGTTTGATGAATATCTAGTCGAGCATAGCCAGCGGGCGATCGTTCAACCGTGAATCGCCAGAATACTGGAGTGAACCTTGTACAGGGTTTGCTCGGTAGTACTGCCGACGACCTTGCTCATCCCCTCGTGGTAGAGCGTGCCCATCACCACCACATCGAAGCCTTGCTGGTTCGCGTATTCGCTGACCACGTTACGGGCAGCGCCCCGCACCAGGTGCAGGTGATCTGGCTTGATGCCATAACGGCCGCCGAACGTCGCCATGCGCTCGCGCGCACGACCGGACATTTCCTCGACCAGTTTGTCGGTCCAGGCCACGGGTGCGGCGGCATAGGCGACGAAGCTGGCGCTGGGTTCGTAGGCCTGCAGCAAATGCAGCTGCGCCTTGCAGCGTTGTGCCAGTGCCTGTGCCGATTGCAGGATGTGGTCGTTGAGCTTGTCGATCACCGGGTCGTGCTCGACCAGGTCCACGGCGACCAGTATGCGCGCTGGCAGCTGCGTTTCAGCCTGGGCTACCAGGTGCAGCGGGATCGGGCAGCGGCGTAGCAATTGCCAGTCCAATGGCGTGAGCAGGGCACGGCTCAAGGCGGTTTCGTGCTGGATGTCCTTGATCACCATCCCGACCCGGTGCAGTTGGGCCAGCCGGATCAAGTCCTTGAGCGGGTCTTGATCGTCCAGTGTCTCGGCGTAGGCGGTAATGCCCAGCTCGCCCAGCGCCTTCACCTGCTCAGCGAGCCAAGCCTTGCGATGCTCGGCGTCCTGCTTGCGGGCGTTTTTGCGTAGCACCTGGTCCAGAGTTGCCAGGCGCGAGGGCAATTGACTGAGCGCCACCAGGTGCAAGGTAGCACCTGTCGCACTGCTCAGCGCTTGAGCACGCGTCAGGGCAGGCGAAGGGTGCAGGTCTGGATGGCAGATCAGCAGCAGTCTTGAGTAAGTATTCATGATGGCCTCCACCGCGGTGGCAGCCTCGATGAAGGCCCACCGGTTCAGGCCAAGCGTGACGCAGTGGGGCTCGATGACCTTGATATTTATCAAGATTGGCTGAATGCGGTGTACTCATGACCGGGTCGCAGAGCTCGGCATGTTTCTCGCTGCGCATCAACACTGTTCGCTGTTGTACAGCTGATCAGCAGTGATGTCGTCCTGCAGGCATTAAAGCTGCTTCGAGTAATCTCTATGTCATTGTAAATAAAGAAAATATTTATTGGCATGGATTGTGTTGATAGAGCATTGAGAGGCGCCGAAACAGGGTGCCGAGCCTATCGATCAGGAGCTCCCATGCCACGTGAAATTCGTTTGAACGCCTTCGAGATGAACTGTGTCGGCCATCAGTCGCCCGGACTCTGGAGGCACCCCAAGGATCGCGCCTGGCAATACAAGGATCTGGAGTACTGGACGGATCTGGCCAAGTTGCTTGAGCGCGGTAAGTTTGACGGCATCTTCATCGCCGACGTGATCGGCATCTACGACGTGCTGGGTGGCAATGGCGATGCGGCCATCCGCCAGGCGACCCAGGTTCCGGTCAATGATCCGCTGGCGCTGATCACCCCGATGGCGCTGGTTACCGAACACCTCGGTTTTGGCCTCACCGCCTCGCTGACGTTCGAGCACCCGTATCCTTTCGCCCGGCGCCTGTCGACCCTGGATCACCTGACCAAGGGGCGCATCGGCTGGAACATCGTTACCTCGTACCTCGACAGCGGCGCGCGCAACCTCGGGCAGAAGGCGCTGAGCGACCACGATGCGCGCTACGACTACGCCGACGAATATCTTGAAGTGCTCTACAAGCTGTTCGAGGGGAGCTGGGAAGAGGGCGCTGTGCTGCGTGATCGCGAGCGCGGCATTTTCAGCGATCCCAGCAAGGTTCATGAGATCCGCCACCAGGGCAAGCACTTCCAGGTGCCCGGCATCCACCTCTGCGAGCCTTCGCCGCAGCGCACGCCGGTGCTCTATCAGGCGGGGGCGTCGAGCCGTGGCAAGGACTTCGCAGCCGGACACGCCGAGTGCGTGTTCGTCGCCGCACCGTCCAAGGTGATCCTGAAGAAAACCGTGGCCGACATCCGCCGTCGCGCTGCCGAGGCCGGGCGTGATCCACGCAAGGTGCTGATCTTCAACCTGCAGACAGTGATCGTCGACGAGACCGACGCCAAGGCTCAGGCCAAGTGGCAGGAGCTCACGTCATATACCAGCTACGAAGGTGCGCTGGCGCTGATCTCGGGATGGACGGGTATCGACTTCGGCCAGTACCGGCCCGACCAGGTGCTCAAGCATATCCATACCAATGCCATTCAGTCGGCAGTGGAAACCTTTTCCACCGCCGACCCCAATAAGCAATGGACGGTGCAGGAACTGGCCGATTGGGTTGGTATCGGCGGCTTCGGCCCGCTGATCGTCGGCAGTGCGCAGACGGTCGCCGACGAGCTGCAAGCCTGGGTCGAGGAAACCGACGTGGACGGCTTCAACCTGGCTTACGTCCTGGCCCACGAAACCTTCCGCGATGTGGTCGAGCTGTTGGTGCCCGAGTTGCAGAAACGCGGTGTGTACAAGACCGAATATCGTTCCGGAACCCTGCGCGAGAAGCTGTTCGGGGATGGCCCGCGACTGCCCGCCAACCATCCTGGCGCCGGCTATCGTGACCTCAGCCAGCAGCGCGAGAACGTCGGTGTCAACCTGGCCGAGCCGGCCTGAATCGGCAGAGGAGTCATTGCATGAGCATTCATGAACGCTATCTGCCGTTGCCCGACGTAGTGGCCGACAGCGCCCTGACGGCGCTGCAGCGTTGGGCCAGAGAACGGCCGACACAAATCGCCCTGCGTCATCGCCGTCTTGGTGCGTGGAAGGCCTGGCGCTGGATCGATGTGCAGCACGAGGTCGAGCGGGTTGCCAACGGCTTGCGCCAGCAGGGGTTCGGCCCCGGGCAGCGCCTGGCATTGAGTGGCGCCTTCGAGCCGAGCCTGCTGATTCTGGCGTTGGCTGCCCACCCGCTTGGCGGCCACAGTCTGGTGATTGGCCGCGACAGCCGTGGCGATGAGCTGCAACGGCAACTGCGCCAGGCGCGTCCGACGTTCGCCTTCGTCCAACGCCGTGAAGACGTGTCGCACTGGTTGGGCAGCGGCCTTGCCGAGCTGTGGCCACTGCGTTTGTTTTCCGCCCAGGCCAATGTCGTGAGCAACGGCTTGTGGCAGGTGCAGCCGCTGTCGACGCTGTTTGTCGGCGAGGCGCCGGTGGCGCAGCGTCAGGGTTGGGCGCAGGGCGCCGAAGATGACGTGCTGTGGGTCGATGAGGGCACCGAATGGCATGAGGGATTGGGGCATTTGCTGAGCCGTTGGTTGCACCATGGCGAAAGTCTAGCCTTCCCGGAAACGAGCGAGTCTGCTGGTCGCGACCGTCGCGAAATCGCCCCGACCGGGTTGTTGTTGTCCGCTGCGGGGGTCGAGGCGCTGGCGGGCGAAATCGATGCCCGCCTGGCGCCACCAGGCAGTTGGCGACGGCGTCTGTGTGACTGGACGCTGGAAAATCCACACCAGGGCTTGCGTCGCTGGCTGAAGCAGCGGGTGCGGCGTCTGCTCGGCTTCCATCGCTTGCGCCGGATCGAGGTGCCAAGTGCGTCTGCCAGCGTGGCGCTACAAGGCCCGGCACGCTTGTCATGGCTGCACGAATATCTGGAGCGCGCGGCATGAGTGCTTTGCTGGAGGTGCGCAACGTGTCGCTGTCGTTCAAGGGCGTGAAGGCGATTTCCGACTTGTCCTTCAGCGTCAGGCGCGGCGAGATCTGCGCCCTGATCGGGCCGAATGGCGCCGGCAAGAGCTCGCTGCTGAACATCCTCAATGGCGTCTACCGGGCCGATGCCGGCCAGCTGTTCTTCGCCACCGAGCCGTTGCGCCGGCCGCACCCGCTGCAGGCGGCGCGGCTGGGGATCGGCCGTACCTTCCAGAACAATGCGCTGTTCAAGAAGATGAGTGTGCTGGACAACCTGCTTACCGGTCTGTCGCGTTTCCAGCGCAGTTTCTTTCTCGAACAGGCACTGGGCCTGCCACGTGCCCGGCGCGAGGCCCGGGCTTTCGCCGAGCGTGCCGAGCAGGTGCTGGAGTTCCTCGAGCTGCAGCCCTGGCGCGACGTTGCCGTGGGCAGCCTGGCCTATGGCCTGCAGAAACGCGTGGAGCTGGGGCGTGCGCTGATCGCGCAGCCGACCCTGCTGCTGCTCGACGAGCCGATGGCGGGGATGAACGCCGAAGAGAAACAGGACATGAGCCGCTTCATCGCCGATATCAACCGTGATCTCGGCACCACGGTGATTCTCATCGAACACGACATTCAGGTGGTCATGGGGCTGTCCAGCCACGTGGTGGTGCTGGACTACGGGCGCAAGGTCGGCGATGGCACACCGGCCGAAGTGCAGGCCAATCCCGATGTGATCGCCGCCTACCTGGGAGCGCCGCACGGATGAACTTCTTCCTGGAAACCTTGATCGGCGGCTTGCTCGCCGGCACCCTGTATTCGCTGGTGGCCATCGGCTTCGTGCTGATCTACAAGGCCAGCGGCGTGTTCAACTTCGCCCAGGGCGCGATGCTGCTGTTTGCTGCGCTGACCTTCGTCAGCCTGCACGAGCAGGGCCTGCCGTTCGCCCTGGCGTTGGCCCTGACCGTACTGGTGATGATCGTCGGCGCGCTGCTGATCGAGCGCCTGGTGCTGCGGCCCCTGGTCAATCGCTCGCAGATCACCCTGTTCATGGCCACCCTTGGCCTGTCGTTCATCATCGAGGGCCTGGCCCAGGGCTTGATGGGCGCCCAGGTACGCGCGCTGGATCTGGGCATCGAGGACGTCCCGCTGTTCGTCGGCGAACTGATGATCAGCCAGTTCGACCTGGTTGCCTCCGGCGTTTCCGCCTTGTTGGTGGCGGTGCTGGCGCTGCTGTTCAACAAGACCCGCATCGGTGTGGCCTTGCGGGCGGTGGCCGACGATACCCGCGCGGCGCTGTCGCTGGGCATCAACCTCAACCGCATCTGGCAGATCGTCTGGGCCGTGGCCGGAATGGTCGGGCTGGTGGCCGGGCTGCTCTGGGGGGCGCGTCAGGGCGTGCAGTTCTCACTCTCGCTGGTCGTGCTCAAGGCGCTGCCGGTGCTGATCATCGGCGGCTTCACCTCGATTGGCGGAGCCATCGTCGGCGGGCTGATCGTCGGTGCCGCCGAGAACCTCGCCGAAGCCTACATAGGCCCGCTGATCGGCGGCGGCATCACGCCCTGGTTCGCTTATTTCCTTGCCCTGATCTTCCTCTACATCCGTCCGGCCGGCCTGTTCGGCGACCGGGCCACCGAACGGGTATGACGCAATGACCGCTACCGTTTCACGCCTGGGCGCCGGCTTCGACGAGGCGCCGCTGACCCTGGTGCGCCGTCGCTGGCCAGTGGGCCTGCCGTTGTTGCTGCTGGTGGCCTTCGTCGGCTTGCCCTGGCTGGGCAACGACTACTGGCTTAACGCGATCCTGATTCCCTTCCTGGTGCTGTCGCTGGCCGGGCTGGGGCTGAACTTGCTGACCGGCTACACCGGGCAGACCTCGGTCGGTGCCGCCGGCTTTATGGCGGTGGGCGCCTTCGCCACCTACGGCCTGCTGCTGCGTGTGCCTGGGCTCCCTTTGCCGCTGGCGCTGATCGGCGGCGGGCTGATTGCCGGCCTGGTCGGCTTGCTGTTCGGCATACCCAGTTCGCGGATCAAGGGTTTCTACCTGATGGTCACCACGCTGGCTGCGCAGTTCTTCCTCGAATGGGTGTTCGCCAAGTTTCCCTGGTTCTACAACCATGCCTCGTCCGGCACCATCAGCGCACCGCGCCTGGAGTTGTTCGGCCACAGCCTGGCCTCGCCGGTAGATCGCTACCTGCTGACCCTGAGCTGCGTGGTGCTGCTGACCTGGGTCGCGGTCAACCTGGTGCGCAGCCAGGTCGGGCGCAACTGGATGGCGATCCGCGACATGGACACCGCCGCCTCGGTGATCGGCATTCCGGTGGAGCGCTACAAACGCCTGGCCTTTGCCGTCAGCTCTTTCTACCTGGGCATCGCCGGGGCGCTCTGGGCCTTCGCCTACCTGGGCACGTCCAGTGCCGGCAGCTTCGATATCAACCGCTCGTTCCAGATCCTCTTCATCATCATCATCGGTGGCATGGGCAGCATCGCCGGCAATTTCATCGGCGCGGCTTTCATCAGCCTCACACCGATTCTGCTCAGCCATGCCGGGCAGTGGCTGTTCGGCGGCAACGTCGATGCCGGGCAATTGCAGAACCTGCAGAAGATCCTCTTCGGCAGCCTGATCATCTGGTTCCTGATCAAGGAGCCGGAAGGCCTGGTACGCCTGCTCGGCGACCTGCGCGAACGCATCAGGGTCTGGCCGCTGCGATTCTGAGCACGACCGCCTCTTTCCATGAACCTTGACCCGACCGCGGGAAAGGAGGTTTTCACCCCAGCACAAGAAGTTCACACCATGCGCAAAACCTTGCATCGTCACCTGCTCGTCAGCCTCTTCGTGCTTGGCGCCCAGGCCCTGTCTCCGGTCGTCACCCAGGCCGCCGACAACCAGCAGTTCATTCCCATGGCCACCTACCGGGTCGGCGCCTATGCCTCCAGCGGGATTCCCTGGTGGGCCGGAGAGATCGACTACTTCCGTTACATCAACGAGGTCGAAGGCGGCATCAACGGCGTCAAGCTGGTCTGGCAGGAGTGCGAGACCGAGTGGAACGTCGACCGTATCGTCGAGTGCTACGAGCGCTACAAAGATGGCAAGGATGGCGCGCCGACGGCGTTCTTCTTCACCCACAGCACTCCGGGCTCCTATGCGCTGATGGAGAAGGGCGCGGCCGACCGCATCCCGCTGATCGATGGTGCCGGCGGGCGCACCGAGTCTACCGACGGCAGCGTGTTCCCCTATGCCTTCCCACTGCTGCTGAACTACTACGGGCAGGCCTCGGTGGGCATCAACTACATCGCCGAGCGCGAGGGCGGCTTCGACAAGCTCAAGGGCAAGAAGATCGTCACCGTCTACCACGACTCGGCGTATGGCCGGGAAACCCAAGCGCCGATGAAGCTGCTGGCGGAAACATACGGCTTCGAGAACATCCAGATCCCGGTGGCCGATCCGGGCAATGAGCAGTCGGCGCAGTGGCGCCAGGTGCGGCAGATCAAGCCAGATTGGGTGTTCCTGCGTACCTGGGGCGTGTCCACTCCGGTTGGCATAAAGACGGCCGCACGCTTCGGCATCCCGGTGGAGCGCATCATCGGCGACGTCTGGGCCGGCTCCGAGGCCGACGTGCTCCCTGCCGGCACGGCGGCCAAGGGCTACCAGGCCCTGGCGCCGTTCCCCGGTGGCGACGGTTTCGAGATTCACCAGCGCCTGCGCCAGCACATCCTCGATGCCGGCAAGAGCGACCTGAAGGATAAGCGCTACTTCGGCAAGGTGTACTACAACATCGGCCTGATCAATGCCGCGATTGCCGTCGAGGCGCTGCGCACCGCCCAGGGCAAGTTTGGCAACCGCCCGCTCAATGGTGAGGAAGCGCGCTGGGGCTTCGAGCACCTGAATATCGACGCCGCGCGCCTCAAGGCCAGTGGCTTCGAAGGGCTGCTGCCACCGCTGCAGCTGTCCTGCTCTGATCACGAGGGCGGTGGTGCGGCCCGCGTTCAGCAGTGGGACGGCGAGAAATGGGTGCTGGTGACCGACTGGATCCAGGCTGACCGCACCACCTTGCGTCCGCTGATCGAGGCCAAGTCCGCCGCCTATGCCCAGGAGAAGGGCATCACCCCGCGTAATTGCGCCAACGAGCAATAAACCCCCATGACCTGCGCCCGGCCACCGTCGCGTGGGCCGGGCGCCTGAGGAGAAAGACCATGTATGCAACGCTGAAACGCGGTGTCGCCGCCTTTGGCCTGGCGCTCGCGAGCTACGCCGCGATGCCGTCGGCGGCCCAGGCGGCCAATGAACAATTCTTCCCGCTAGCCACCTACCGAGTCGGTGCCTATGCCTCCAGCGGCATTCCGGTGTGGGCCGGGATGATCGACTACCTGCGCTACATCAACGACGTCGAAGGCGGCATCAATGGCGTCAAGCTGGTCTGGCAGGAGTGTGAGACCGAGTGGACGGCGGAGAAGGGCATCGAGTGCTACGAGCGCTTCAAGAACGGCCTCAATGGCGCTCCGGTAGCGGTCTACCAGCCCAATGGTGCGCCGGCTGCCTATGCCCTGGCGGACAAGGCCGAGGCCGACCGGATCCCGCTGATCACCCTCGGCTATGGTCGAACCGAGGCCACCGATGGCCGCGTCTTTCCCTACAACTTCCCGGTGATGCTGACCTTCTACAGCGAGGCTTCGGCATTCATCAACTACGTGGCCGAGCGCGAGGGTGGGCTGGACAAGCTCAAGGGCAAGAAGATCGCCACCGTCTACCACGACTCCGCCTATGGCCGGGAAACCCAGGGGCCGCTGAAGCTGCTGGCGGAGAAGTACGGCTTCGAGAACATCCAGATTCCCGTCGCCGACCCGGGTAACGAGCAGGCCTCGCAGTGGCGCCAGGTGCGCCAGCTCAAGCCGGACTGGGTATTCCTGCGCACCTGGGGCGTGTCCACCCCGGTGGCGATCAAGACTGCGGCGCGCTTCGGCTTTCCGGTCGATCGCATCGTTGGCGACATCTGGGCCAGCTCCAATGAAGACGTGCTGCCGGCCGGCGAGGCGGGCAAGGGATATCTGGCCCTGACGCCCTATCCGGGCGGTGCCGACTTCGACATCCACCAGCGCATCAAGGCACACATCCTCGACAAGGGCAAGAGCGACCTCAAGGATCCGAAGAGCTTCGGCAGCGTCTACTACAACTCCGGCCTGGTGAATGCCGCCATCGCCGTCGAGGCGATCCGCGCCGCGCAGAAGCACTTCGGACCGCGGCCGCTCAATGGCGAGGAAGGTCGCTGGGGCTTGGAACACCTCGATCTCGACGATGCGCGGCTCAAGGCGATCGGTTTCCTGGGGCTGATGCAGCCGCTGAAGCTGTCGTGCAGCGACCACGAGGGGGGCGGTGCCGTCAAGGTGCAGCAGTGGGATGGCCAGCAGTGGAAGCTGATCACCGATTGGGTGCAGGCCGATCATGTCACCCTGCGCCCCCTGATTGACGCCAAGGCTGCCGAGTACGCGAAAGAGAAAGGCGTGACCCCCCGTGCGTGTGACGCGCCGTGAGCGCTCGCTTTTCACCTGTGGCAGGAGCTTTAGCCGCGACCGGCACGGGCAACGCATTTCAAGGCTTTGGGGCGGCAGGCGCCGCCCGCTGAACGACGACCAGAGGGCAACAATCCATGACCAGTGCGACTCTTCCAGCCGCCGTCAGCAGTGAGCTGCTGGCAGTGGAGGACATCGAAGTGATCTACGACGGCGCAATCCTCGCCGTGGCCGGTGTATCCCTGCGGGTCGGGCAGGGCGATATCGTCGCCTTGCTAGGCGCCAACGGTGCTGGCAAGAGCACCACACTCAAGGCTATTTCCGGCCTGGTGCAGGCCGACCGGGCGCAGGTCAGCCGTGGCCATATCCGCTTCCAGGGGCAGGACACCGCCGGTGTCGCGGCCAACCTGCTGGCACGCCAGGGTATCGTCCATGTGCTGGAAGGACGGCATGTGTTCGCCCACCTGACCATCGAGGAAAACCTGCGCAGTGGCGGCTTCCTGCGTAACCCGACGCGGCGCCAACTGGAGCAGGATCTGGAGCGCATCTATGCCTGGTTCCCGCGCTTGAAGACCAAGCGCAAGACTCAGGCTGGGCTGACTTCCGGCGGTGAGCAGCAGATGCTCGCCATCGGCCGCGCGCTGATGACCAAACCGCGCCTGGTGCTGCTCGACGAACCCTCGATGGGCTTGGCGCCGATCCTCGTCGAGGAGATCTTCGCCATCGTCGCCCAGCTCAATGCGCAGGAGGGCGTGAGCTTTCTGGTGGCCGAGCAGAACATCAACGTTGCCCTGCGCCATGCTAGCCATGCCTACATCCTGGAGAACGGCCGGGTGGTGGGTGAGGGCAGTGCTGCCGAGCTGGCCGCGCGGGAAGATATTCAGCATTTCTACCTGGGCGGCAAGGCTGACTGAGCGGTGGCGAGGGCTGTGGAACGCTGTGGTCATACCGCCTTTTACTGAGTAGGTGATGTTCCATTCAACGCGGCCCAGGCCGCGTTTTTTTGTCCTGACGAAAGCGCTGTGGCGCCGGCAACAGCAGTTGTGCAGATTGCTCCGCAGACGGTGCATCATATTGTTGAGTAGATTGTTCAAGTGATTGAATAACAATGATTTTTTCTGTTGGCATGGTTGTTGGAATAACTGGATTTACAGCGCCTGGAAAGGCGCCTACCTCGTCATTCCAAGGATCACTGCCATGCGCTCTACCGCTTGCTACAGAACAGCTCTTTCTCTGGCCATCCTGCTGGCCGGCCCCGCGTTTGCCGACAGCGATGATGAAGGCTTCATCGACGGCACGCAGATCCATGTGCTCAACCGCAACTTCTTCTTCAGCCAGGACTATCGCAACGGCGACTTCACCCTCAACCCCAACAAGGGTGAGCGGCAGAGCCTGCATCGTGAATGGGGCCACGGCATCATCGCCAATCTGCAATCCGGTTTCACCCGTGGCACTGTCGGCTTCGGCGTGGATGTGCAGGGGCTGGTCGGGTTCAAGCTCGATGGCGGCAATGGGGCAGTCGGCAATGGTGTCGGCGTGCCCGGCATCGTGTCGCGCTCGGGGAGCAACTTCGATGGCGAGCCCAAGGACAGCTACGGCAAGGTTGGTGCCGCGCTCAAGGTGCGCGCCTTCGACACCGAACTGCGCTATGGCGACGTGAGCCCGACCAGCCCGGTGCTGCACGCCAGCGACATTCGCCTGCTGCCGCAGACACTGCGCGGCTTCATCTTCAACAACAACTCGCTGGATGGCCTGAGCCTGCAGGGCGGCAAGCTGGAGTCGAGCAGTGACCGCAACGCCAGCAACCACCGTGGTGATCTCGGCACCGTCTATGCCGGGCGTATCAAGGGCGCCAACGATGTGGCGTACCTGGGTGGCGATTACCAGTTCAACGACCAGCTCACCTTGCGCCTGCACAGCAGCCGCCTCGACGACGTATGGAACCAGTCGTTCTTCAGCGTCGACCATGTGCAGCCGCTGGGTAGCGAGCTGAGCCTGAAGACCGGCCTCAATTATTACCGCACCCGTGACAGCGGCCAGGCGCTGGCCGGCCAGATCGACAACGACTCATGGAGCGTGCATGCCGGTCTGGCTGCCGGCGCTCATGGCTTCAAGCTGTCCTACACACGCATCGATGGCGACACGCCGTTCGACTACGTGTGGAACACCTATGACCTGCAACTGGATGCCGCCTCGCAGGTTTCCGACTTCAACAACCCCAATGAGCGAGCCTGGGAAGCCCGTTACGACTATGACTTCGCCACGCTTGGCGTGCCTGGGCTGAGCCTAACGGCCCGCTACGTGCGCGGTACCGACATCGACGGAACGCGCGCGGGTGGCGCTTACAGCTACTTCAATGGTACCGAGGACGGCCGCCACTGGGAGCGCAACCTGTGGCTGAAGTACGTGCTGCAGAGTGGGCCGGCCAAGGACCTCTCGTTCAACTTGATGCAGGCCACCCACCGCGTCGGTGGCGATCACGTCGCCGAGTCCAACGTCGACGAACTGCGCCTGATCGTCCAGTACCCGCTGGATATCAGCCTCTGAGAACCTGCTCACGATCTCGCGAGATAACGCCATGCAACACCGATGGCGGCCCCGCAAAAACAGGCGAGTCGCGGTCGGAGTCGCGCTCGACTTCACCCGCTGTAAATGAGCAGTCCGACCACGCTGGCGCTCCAGCTTTTTTTTAACGCAGGAGGGCCGACGCGCAGCAGGTCGTGAACAGGTGCTGAGGCAAGTGTCCGCCCGGCAACAGCCAATCCACAGTTTGCCGCCACAGGTGCTTTTCCAATTATCTGGATTGCGCATCAAGTCATTGAATATGAAAGATTTTCCAGGTTGGTACGGGCTGTGCAGTAGCCCTGGAGAATCCATCACGCTTGGAGCAACACATGACTCAGTCACAACCCGCCGATCTGCGCGAGCAGGTCAGCTCGACGCCTCGGCGCCCGGCACAGATCATCCGTAGCGACGCCGAAGCCATCGAGGTGGCGCAGCGCTTGGCCGAGGATTTTGCCCGTGAGGCAGCCTGGCGTGATCGCGAGCGGCGCCTGCCCTGGGAGGAACTGGATCGCTTCTCCGAAAGCGGTCTGTGGGCAATCAGCGTGCCCAAGGCGCACGGCGGCGCCGGGGTATCTTATGTCACCCTCAGCGAGGTGATCGCGACTATCTCCGCCGCCGACTCATCGCTCGGCCAGTTGCCGCAGAACCACTTTGGTGTGCTCAGCAACCTCGGCCTGACCGGCAGCGAGGCGCAGAAGCGCCGCTACTACGCCAAGGTGCTGCAAGGCTACCGTTTCGGTAACGCCTTTTCCGAAGCGCGCAGCCAGTACGTCACCACCTTCCAGACGCAGATCCGCTTCGACGGCGACAGCGCCGTGCTCGATGGCGAGAAGGCCTACTGCACGGGGGCGCTGTTCGCCCACATCGTCCCGGTCGCGGGTGTCGACGAGGAGGGCCGCCCGCACATCGCCTTCGTGCCACGCGATGCAGCTGGCCTGACGGTGATCGACAGTTGGGATGGCTTCGGCCAGCGCATCACAGCCAGCGGCCAGGTGCGTATCGAAGGCGTGCGAGTGCCAGCGAGCGAGGTGATACCGGCCTGGAAGGCCTACGACCAGCCAACCGCTGATGGCCCGATCTCGCAGATTATCCAGGCCGCCGTGGACACCGGCATCGCCCGTGGCGCCTTTGCCGAAACCCTGCGCGTGGCGCGTCAGGCACGCCCGTGGGTCGACAGCGGCTTGCAGCACGGCTGGCAGGATCCACTTGGCCAGGCGCTAATCGGCGAGCTGGCCTGGCGCCTGCAGGCGGCCGAGGCGATCTTGCAGCGCGCTGCCGAGGCGGTCGATCGCGCCGTCGCCGAGCCTGGCGAAGAGCACGTTGCTGAAGCCTCAGTGGTGGTCGGCCAGGCCAAGGTGCTGTCTACCGAGATTTCCCTTGAGGCGTCCAGTCGCCTGCTGGAGCTGGGCGGCACGCGCAGCGTCTCGGCCAGCCAGGGGCTGGACCGCTTCTGGCGCAATGCGCGCACCCACACGCTGCATGACCCGGTGCGCTGGAAGTACCACCTGGTCGGCAATCAACTGCTCAACGGCGTCAAGCCGCAACGTCATTCCTGGAACTGAGGTCACGCCATGTCCAACACCCATTCCCAAGGCCGGGGTGACCTGGCCCACGCCCGTCATGTCGAGGCAGCTCTGCTTGACTACCTGCGCGGGCAGAGTGCTCGCCATGAAGCGCTGGTCATCGCTGCAGTCGGCGAGTTGCGCATCCGTATCGACGCCGCCGACGCGTTGCTGGCACGCGCCGACGCCTCGCAGTCGGCCGCCATCGCTTTTCGTTTGGGCGCCGCCGAGGCCGCGCGCCTGGCCGCGCAGACGCATTTCGAACTGGTGGGCAGTAGTCTGCCGCGTCCGCAGCCGGGCAGCGCCGAACCGGCACTGCCCACTCAACGGCGACTGCTCGGCGACCACTACCTCAACGGCGCCGCCTTGGCAGATCAGCAAAGGGTGCAAGCATGAGTCGAATCCTGACGTTGCTCACCGCCCTGGTGCTGGCATTGGCGGGCGGCCTGACACAAGCCGAGGAGGAGGGCGAGGCCGTGCCGTCGCTGGCCGGCAAGCGCATTGCCGTGAGCATGACTGGCACCAGTCATTACTTCGACATCAAGGCGTTCCAGGCGCAGGTCAATGAGATCAAGCGCCTGGGCGGCACGCCGATCACCCTCGACGCCGGGCGCAACGACCGCAATCTGGTCACACAACTGAACACGGTGGTCACGCAAAAGCCCGATGCGGTGATTCAGACCCTCGGCACCCTGAGCGTGATCGACCCCTGGCTCAAGCGCATCCAGGCCGCAGGCATCCCGCTGTTCACCATTGATGTGCCATCGCAGTACAGCCTCAACAACACCACCTCGGACAACGTCGCGGCCGGCCGCGCGTTGGCCGAACAGCTGGTGCGCGACACCGGCGGCAAGGGCCGCATCCTGGTGTTCAACGGCTTCTACGGGGTGCCGGTCTGTGCGATCCGCTACGACGAGTTGAAGAAGGTACTGGCCGATCATCCGCAATTGCAGATCGTCCAGCCGGAGCTGCGTGACGTGATTCCCAACACCGTGCAGGACGCCCGCAGCCAGATCGCCGCGCTCCTGAACAAGTACCCCAAGGGCGATATCGCCGCCATCTGGTCGGCCTGGGACATCCCTCAGCTCGGCGCCAGCCAGGCGCTGATCGACACCGGGCGCAGTGAGATCCGCACCTATGGTGTGGACGGCACGCCGGAGGTACTGGAGCTGATCGCCCATGACAACTCGCCCATCGGCGCGGTGGTTGCGCAGCAGCCCGACCTGATCGGCCGCACCGCCGTGCGCAACGTTGCCCGCTATCTGGCCGGCCAGCGTGATCTGCCGAAGGAAACCCATGTCGCCGCGCTATTGACGACCCGCGACAACCTGGCTCAGGTCAAGCACCTGCGAGGTGACCAATGAGTGACAACGACTGCTCCGGCATTTCCCGGCGCTGCCTGCTCGGCGCGTCTTCGGCGATGCTCGCTCTCGGGCTCGCCGCACCATTGACCCGCACCATGGCGGCTGGAGCCGACAGCGGTGCCGAGGCCAGTGCCACAGTGCCTTCGCTGAAGGGCAAGCGCATCGCCATCAGCACCGTGGGCACCAGCATCTACTTCGACAGCCGGGCCTTCAAGGCGCAGGTCGAGGAGGTACAGCGCCTGGGCGGCACGCCGATCACCCTGGATGCCGGGCGCAACGACAAGGCCATGGTGACCCAGTTGCAGAATCTGGTGACGCAGAAGCCCGATGCAGTGATTCACACCCTCGGCACGCTGAGCATCATCGAGCCCTGGTTCAAGCGCATCAGCGCCGCCGGCATCCCGCTGTTCACCATCGAGGTGCCGTCGCAGTACGCGGTCAATACGATTTCCGCAGACAACTGGAGCACGGGTTTGCTGCTGGCCAAGCAGTTGGTGGCCGATCTGCGCGGCAAGGGCAGGGTGCTGCTGTTCAATGGCTTCTATGGCGTGCCGAGCTGCGGCATTCGCTATGACCAGTTGAAGCTGGTGAGCAAGTTCTACCCGCAGATCGAGTTCATCCAGCCGGAGTTGCGCGACGTGATTCCCAACACCGTGCAGGATGCCCGCAGTCAGGTTGCCGCCTTGCTCAACAAGTACCCCAAGGGTGAGCTCGACGCGATCTGGGCGGCCTGGGATCTGCCGCAGCTCGGTGCCAGCCAGGCGCTGATCGAAGCCGGGCGCAATGAAGTGCGCACCTATGGCGTCGACGGTACGCCCGAGGTGCTGGAACTGCTGCGCCAGCCCGGCAGCCCGGTGGCTGCAGTGGTGGCGCAGCAGCCTGCGTTGATTGGCCGGACGGCGGTGCATAACGTCGCCCGCTATCTGGCCGGCGAGCACGATCTGCCGCCCGAAACCTTCGTCGAGACCCTGCTGACCACGGCGGGCAACGTCGATGACGTCAAACGCATCCGAGGCGACGCATGAGTACGCCGGTGCTGGAGCTGCGTGGCATCGTCAAGACCTTCGGTGCCACCCGGGCGCTCGACGGCGCCAGCCTGCGGGTGGCGGCGGGCAGCGTGCACGGTCTGGTGGGCGAGAACGGCGCCGGCAAGTCTACGCTGATCAAGGTGCTGGCCGGCATTCACCGCCCGGACGCCGGCAGCCTGCTGCTCGACGGCCAGCCGCACAGGCATTTCAGCCCGCGCCAGGTGGAGCGCCTGGGCATTGGCTTCATCCACCAGGAACGCTTGTTGCCGGCCCGTTTCACCGTGGGTGAAGCCTTGTTCTTCGGCCACGAACGGCGATTCGGGCCCTTGCTCGATCGCCGCTCCCAGCAGCGCGAGGCCGCGCGTCTGCTGGACGACTACTTCGGCCTGCGACTGCCGGCGAATGCGCTGATCGGTGAACTGAGCAGCGCCGAGCAACAGATGGTGCAGATCGTCCGCGCGCTGCTGATCAAACCGCGTGTGCTGGTGTTCGACGAACCCAGCGTGGCCCTGGTGCAGCGTGAGGTGGAGCGTTTGCTGCGGATCGTCCAGCGCCTGCGTGACGATGGCCTGGCGATCGTCTACATCTCCCATTACCTGCAGGAAATCGAGGCCCTGTGCGACCGCGTGACGGTACTGCGCAACGGTCGCGATGTCGCTGAAGTCTCCCCGCGCAACACGTCGCTGGAGCAGATCACCCGCCTGATGGTCAACCGCGAAGTCGGCGAGCTGTACCCCAAGGTAGCGGTGCCTGCCGGTGCGCTGTTGCTCGACGTACGCGGGCTGGGTCGGGCACGGGCCTACCAGGGCATCGACCTGCAGGTGCGCCGTGGCGAGATCGTCGGCCTCACCGGGCTGGTGGGCTCGGGCGCCAAGGAGTTGCTACGCAGCCTGTTCGGCCTGGCGCCACCGGACAGCGGCGAGGTGCGCCTGGACGGGCAACCGTTGTCCTTGCGCAGCCCGCGCGAAGCTGTCGCCCAGGGCGTCGCGCTGATGCCCGAGGAGCGCCGTCGGCAAGGCGTGGCGCTCGACCTGAGCGTGCAGGAGAACACCACCCTGGCGGCACTGTCGCGCTTCGTCCGCCTGGGGCTGCTGTCGCCGGCGCGCGAGCGGCATACCACCCTGGAGCTGATCGAGCGCCTGAGGATCAAGGCCCCTGGCGCGCATGCCAAGGTGCGTCAGCTCAGCGGTGGCAATCAGCAGAAGGTGGCGCTGGCCAAGTGGTTCGCGCGGTGTTCCAGCCTGTACCTGCTGGACGAGCCCAGCGTTGGCATCGATGTTGGCGCCAAGGTGGAGATCTATCGGCTGATCGGTGAACTGGTGAAGGAGGGCGCCGGGGTGTTGATCCTCTCGTCCGACCTGCCGGAGTTGATCGGCCTCTGCGACCGCATTCATGTCATGCACCGCGGCGCCATCGCCGCACGTTTCGCCGCTGGCGAGGCGAACAGTGACCGCCTTCTGGCGGTGGCTACCGGCGCGCAACGCGCGCAGAACGAGGAACGACCTTTCTATGCCTATGCCATTGCTATCTGATGCCTTCCACCCGCGATTCGCGCAGTGGCTGCTGCGCCGTGGTGCGCTGCTGGCCTTCGCCGCGATCCTGCTGGCCTTCGCCCTCAGTGCGCCGAACTTCCTCACCCCGAGCAACCTGGTCAATGTGCTGGCCCAGTCGGCGATCCTCGGCAGCCTTGCCTTCGGCCTGACCACGGTGATCATCGGCGGCGGCTCGAACGTGGTGTCCGGTGGGCTTGATCTGTCGCTGGCGGCCAACCTCGGGTTGTCCGCTGCGGTCTACGCCAGCCTGAACAACGCCGGTTTCGGCGATGTTGTCAGCATCGCCGCGACGCTTGGCACTGGCCTGGCCATCGGCACGCTGAATGCGCTGGTGGTGGTCGGTTTCCGTTTGCCGCCGCTGCTGGCAACCCTGGCCACGATGAACCTGGTGGCCGGGCTGGAACTGGTGCTGACCGAAAACACCGTGCTGCCCAGCACTTCGCCGTTGCTGGAAGGGCTGGCCTTCGGTAGTTGGCTCGGCGTGCCAGCCCTGGCCTGGGTGCTGCTGGCGGTCGGTGGCGTGCTGATCGTGTTGATGCAGTACACGCCATTCGGCCTGCGCCTGTACGCCATCGGCGAATACCCGGAGGCGGCTAATGCCGCTGGGCTGTCGGTGCGTGGCTACGTGTTCGCCAGCTACCTGATCAGCGGTCTGTGCGGCAGCCTGGCCGCGTTTTGTTCGGCGGCCTGGTTCAGCGGCAGCACCACCGGCTCCGGCGAGATGCTGCTGTCGGTGGTGGCCATTGCTTTTCTTGGGGTGATCTTCTCCCAGCGTCTGCAGCCGAGCATCGGCGGCACGCTGCTGGCAACGATGCTGGTCGGGGTGCTGATCAACGGCTTCCAGCTTCTGAATATTTCCAGCTTCTGGGTCGACGGCGTGCAGGGTGTCCTGATCCTGCTGGTGGTGGCCCTGTCCGGTTTGCGCAACAAGGAGGCCTGAGATGTCCGATTCGTTATCCGCCCCGCAGCCTGCCGGTCTGACCGGGCTCTCTGGCCAGGCGTTGCTGCGCCTGGTCATGCCGACGCTGTTCGCCGCCGTTCTACTGTTCTTCGCGTTGAAGGCACCCGGCTTTCTCACCGTCGGCAACCTGTCCAGCCTGTTATTGAACAATTTTGTGTTGCTGGCCATCGTCTCCATCGGCATGACCTACGCCATCGCCGCGGGTGGCATCGACCTGTCAGTCGGCACTGCGCTGGACTTCTCGGCGCTGACCTTCGTCCTGCTGCTCAATGCCGGCTTCGGGCTCTATGTCGCGATTCCCGGTGGGCTGCTGGCTGGCAGCCTGGCCGGGTTGTTCAATGCCGGGCTGATCGCCGGGCTGCGTATTTCCCCTTTTCTGGCCACCCTTGGCACGCTGTTCATTGGCAGCAGCGTGCAAAAGCTGCTTTCCGATGGCGGACAACCGATCTACCTGGAGGCGCAGGTGCGCAGCGGCTTGGCCAGTGAGCGCTTGCTCGGCGTGCCGCTACCCTTGCTGCTGGTGGCACTGTTGGCGCTGGTGTATGGCGTGGTATTGGCGCGTGGCCGCTTAGGCCGGGAGATCATCGTCCTTGGCAGCCAGCCACTGGTGGCGCGTTATTCGGGCCTGGCGCAGCGACGTATCGCTGCCCTGGTGTTCATCGCCAGTGCCTTTGCCAGCGCGCTGGCGGGCATCCTGCTGCCGGCCACGGTGAACGCCTACGCGCCGATGTCCGGCAATGCCTTCCTGATGAATGCCATCGGTGCGGTCTTCATCGGTGCCACGCTGAGCCTGCACAACCGGGTCAACGTACCCGGTACACTGCTCGGTGTGCTATTTCTCAACGTCACGGCCAACGGTCTGCTGCTGATTGGCTGGAATTTCTTCTGGCAGCAGGTGGCCACCGGCGTTCTGATTCTCTCGGTTCTGCTGTTCAGTTTTGCCAGTCGGCGACTCGGCGCTGGCTAGTTCTGGCGTTTCGGGCGAAACGCCAGTGCCGTGACGAGGCCTGGGGGTGTGCCCCAGGCCATGCTTTCAGGACTGCTTGGCACCGCCACCGATCTGCCAGACATAGGGCGGTTCACTGCCATTGACGTGCCAGTCGCCGATGATGCGTTCCTTGTAGATCACCGGGTTGTGCGAGGCGGCAGTACGGGCGTTGCGCCAGTGGCGATCGAGCTGTTTGGTGGTGCTGGTACCGGAGGCGCCGAGGGTGTTGAACAGGTCGCTGGTGGCACGCAGCACCCATTCGATGGCCGCCACCTGGGCCTGGGCCGATTCCAGTTCGGCGGCGATGTTGCCCTTGCGCTCGGCGTTCTCGTCATTGCCGAAACGCGCCAGGTAGGCTTGCTGCGCGGCCTCGCTGGCGCGCAGGGTGCCTGCCTCGGCGGCGTAGATCAGCCCGGAGGCCTTGCCGATAACCTGCAATACCTGTGGATCCTCGCTTACCGCTGCGCCATTGCCATGGCTGAACACGCGCGTGCGCTTGCTGGTTTCCTGGCTGAAGTCACGCACGGCGGCGCGGCCGGAACCGACGATGACGGCGAGCAGCACCAGTTGGTAGAAGGCCGTCTGGTATTTGAAGCGGGTGGCGAAGTCGATGATGTTCTCTTCCTCGACCACCGCGTTCTCGAACACCGAGGTGCCGCTGCCGGTGGTGCGCTGGCCAAAACCATCCCAGTCGTCGCTCTGGGTGATGCCGGGTTGGCGGGTACGGATCGCTGCGATCACGTCGCCACCGGTGTCGTCTCGGCGGGCGAACAGGTCGATCCAGTCGGAGAAGAGGCTGCCGGTGCTGTAGTACTTGGTGCCATTGACCACCCACTGATCACCCTGGCGCGACACCCGGGTGCTGACGTCGCCGATCTTCACTGCGCCCACCTCCGTCCAGGCGCAGCCCACCAGATCGCCGTCGACGAAGCGTTTGAACCAGACGTCCTGTGGGGTGCTGGCATGGGCGTTGAGGCGGTCCTCGACGAAAGCAAAATGCCCGCGCAGTGCCTGCGGCACATTGGAGTCGGCTTCGGCCAGTTCGATCAGCAGCTGGAACAACTGTGGCAGGGAAGCGCCGGCACCGCCCTGTTCGACGGGTACACGCACGGCGCCGAAGCCGGCGTCCTTGAGCCACTGGATGGGCTCATGGGGCAGGGTGCGGTTGCGCTCGCGTGCCACGCTGGATTCGGCGATGCGGGTAAAGATGGGGCGGAAGCGGGCGGCAAGGGATTCGTAGTGGGTACCGGTAGACAGGTGGGGCAGTGGGGCTTGGGCGGTCATCGCAGTTCTCCTCGATTGATGCGATTGCTGACGGCGATGCTCTCGCAAACTTCGTGCCTTGCAGTGAATGCCTTTTAAATCAATGGGTTGTGATCATTCTGGTGGGGCGGGCTGTTCGCTCGCCGACAGCTTGCTGAATGACTGTTGGTGGGCGGTCAATTGCGTTTTCCGGGGCAACTGTTGGCCGAGGGTCAGTGGTTCAACAGCTTGTTGGCCAAAAGACAGTTCAGGCTGCTAGCGCTAGCGTTCAAGTACCTGAATTTAAAGGTTTTTATGGATTGGCACGGTTGCTGCTGAAGCTTCCTCAGGTAATGCCCGCTGGGCAAGGAGGGATGAGCATGAACGCACGTGTTATCAGGGTCGTGGTAGTGTCCGGCAGCCTGCGGGCTCCATCACGCACCCATGGTCTGCTGCAGGCCCTGGTGGAGCGGCTGCCGGCCGTGTTGCCGAAGCTGGAGGTGCACTGGGTGCGCATCGCCGAACTGTCCGCCAGCCTGGCCGGTTCGCTGGAGCGCGATAGCGCCTCGGCTGACCTGCAACCGCATTTGCAGGCCATCGAGCAAGCCGACCTGCTACTGGTCGGCAGCCCGGTGTATCGCGCGTCCTACACCGGTTTGTTCAAGCACCTGTTCGACCTGGTCGATTACCAGTCGCTCAAGGGCGTGCCCGTGGTGCTTGCCGCCACCGGTGGTAGCGAGCGACATGCCTTGATGATCGATCACCAGTTGCGCCCGCTATTCGCTTTCTTCCAGGCCCACACCCTGCCGTACGGCCTGTACGCCAGTGTCGAGTCTTTCGACGATCAGCGCCTGGCTGACCCTGCGCAGTTCGAACGGATCGAGCGGGTACTCGATACCGTCGGCGCCTTCTTTCATATCCCGGTCGCCCGCGCGGCCTGACTTTCCGAGTTACAGGAGACATCGCCATGAGCCAACCGATCAAATTCGCCTACTGGGTTCCTAACGTCAGCGGT
Organism: Pseudomonas sp. FW305-E2; assembly: GCF_058782925.1. NCBI lineage: Bacteria > Pseudomonadati > Pseudomonadota > Gammaproteobacteria > Pseudomonadales > Pseudomonadaceae > Pseudomonas > Pseudomonas sp. FW305-E2. Next base: position 93,584 of record NZ_JBYSYE010000002.1, read on the forward strand.
GGCCTCGTTGTCAGCAAGATCGAACAACGCACCAGCTGGGACATCGATTACAACCGCAAGCTGGCGCAGATTGCCGAGCGTTCCGGGTTCGAGTACGCGCTTTCGCAGATCCGCTTCACCGCCGGCTATGGCGCTGACAACCAGCACGAGTCGGTAACCATCAGCCACGCGCTGCTGGCCGCCACCGAAAAACTCAAGGTGATCGCCGCGATCCTGCCCGGACCCTGGACGCCGGTATTGGCAGCCAAGCAATTGGCAAGCATCGACCAGTTCACCGCGGGCCGCATCGCCATCAACGTGGTGTCCGGCTGGTTCAAGGGCGAGTTCCGCGCCATCGGCGAGCCATGGCTGGACCATGACGAGCGCTATCGCCGATCCGAGGAGTTCATTCGTGCCCTGAAGGGCATCTGGACCCAGGACAATTTCAGCTTCCACGGCGATTTCTACCGTTTCAACGACTACACCCTCAAGCCCAAGCCGCTGCAGCACCCGCACCCGGAAATCTTCCAGGGCGGGAGCTCGCGGGCCGCGCGCGACATGGCCTCGAGGGTCTCCGACTGGTACTTCACCAATGGCAACAGTGTCGAGGGCATCAAGACCCAGGTCGACGATATCCGCACCAAGGCAGCGGCCAACGGGCATTCGGTGAAGGTCGGGGTAAACGCTTTCATCATCGCCCGCGACACCGAGGAAGAGGCCCGCGCGGTGCTGGCAGAGATCATCGCCAAGGCCGACCCGGAGGCGGTCAACGGCTTTGGCAGTGAAGTCAAGAACGCCGGTGCGGCCAGCCCGGAAGGCGAGGGCAACTGGGCCAAGTCGACCTTCGAAGACCTGGTGCAGTACAACGACGGCTTCAAGACCAACCTGATCGGTACGCCACGGCAGATCGCCGAACGCATCGTCGCGCTCAAGGCGGTCGGCGTCGACCTGATCCTCTCCGGCTTCCTGCACTTCCAGGAAGAGGTCGAGTATTTCGGCAAGCATGTGTTGCCGCTGGTGCGCGAACTGGAGCAGGAGCAGCATGCCTCCCTCGCTGTGGCCTGAGGTGCGTGGCCATGCATGAGGCGCTCGCGGACAACCTGCCGGCCAGCTTGCTGGCCCGGGCACATCAACGTGGGGCGGACGTTGCGTTGCGCCACAAGCGTCTAGGCCTGTGGCAGGCGCGCAGCTGGGCGCAACTGCTGGCCGAGGTGCAGAGCCTGGCCACCGGGCTGCGCGAGGTCGGCTTCGCGGCCGGCGACAGCCTGCTGATCGTCAGCCGGCCGCGCCCTGAGGCGCTGCTGGCAAGCCTGGCGGCGCAGTGGCTGGGCGGCGTCGCGGCACTGCTCGACCCGCTGATGCCCGACGCGGAGCAACTGACGCTGTTGCGTGAACTGCAGGCCGGGTTCGTCTTTGCCGAAGGTCAGGAGGAGGTCGAGCGGGTGCTGGCGAGCGGTCATGTGCCGGCATTGCTGTTCTACGCCGATGGCCGTGGCCTGGCGGATTCCGGGTTGCCGAATTACGCTCGCCTGGCCGCGCAGTTGCCCGATCCTGCCTTGCCGGTGCAGGCGCAGAGCGAGCGCCCAGCGTTCAGCTTTCACCGGCTGGATGCCGATGGCCAACTTCAGCAGCACGGGCTCAGCCATGCCGAGGTGCTGGGCGAGGGGCGTCGGTTGGTCGAACAGGAGCGCCTGACGGCGGCCGAGGAAGCCTTGGCCTCCCGCAACTTCGCCACCAGCGGCCAGGCCCGCTACCTGCTGGCGCCTTGGCTGCTGGCAGGCTTTCGGATGAATTTTCCGGAGAGCCTGGCGACCCGCGACACCGACCGCCGTGAACTCGGCCCGACCCTGGTACTCGGCACCCACGACAGCTACGGCCGCCTGTATGTACTGGCTCAGCAGCGTCTACCGCTGCCGGGCAGCCTGCTGCGGCGCGGGCTGGACTGGGCGCTTGACGCGCGCGGTGGGTTGCTGCGCAACGGCCTTGGCCACGTGTTGCTGCGTCGGCCGCTGCGCGATGTGCTGGGCCTGAGCCGCACCCGGGTGCCGCTGCTGGTCGGTGAGGCCCTGCCGGGCGAGGTGCAGGCGTTCTTCGCCGCCCTTGGGGTGGCGCCGCGTATCTGGCGGGAGGCACCCCGCTGGCAGGCCGTGCGCAGCCCCCGTTCATCCCTCGCTGCTCGGTCGCAAGGCCGGGTTCAGCCCGTCTGAGGAGCGTTCATGTCGAACTTCCCGTTGCTGGAACTGGAGGGCATCAGCCTTTCGTTCAAGGGTGTGAAGGCCATCAGCGACATCGGCTTCAGCGTCGCCGAAGGCGAGATCTGTGCGCTGATCGGGCCCAATGGCGCGGGCAAGAGCTCGCTGCTGAACATCATCAATGGCGTCTACCGGGCGCAGCAGGGGCGTATTCGTTTTGCCGGGCAGCAGCGTCGGGTGATGCACCCACATGCAGCGGCACGCGACGGCATCGCTCGCACCTTCCAGAACATCGCGCTGTTCAAGGGCATGAGCGTGCTCGACAACGTGCTCACCGGGCGCAACCTCAAGCGCCGCAGTTCCTGGCTGGAGCAGGCGTTGCGCATCGGCCGCGCGCCGGGCGAGGACGATCGCCAACGCGCCGCCGCCGAGCGGGTCATCGAGTTTCTGCGCATCCAGCCGTGGCGTGACGAAATCGTTGGCACCTTGCCCTATGGCCTGCAGAAGCGGGTCGAGCTGGCCCGTGCGCTGGCCGCCGAGCCGCGCCTGCTGCTGCTCGACGAGCCGATGGCCGGGATGAATGCCGAGGAGAAGCGCGAAATGAGCCGCTTCATCGTCGAGATCAACCGTGAGTTCGGCATGACGGTGGTGCTGATCGAGCACGACATCGGCGTGGTCATGGGCATTTCCCACCATGTGGTGGTGCTCGATTACGGCCGCAAGATCGGCGACGGCTCCCCCGAGCAGGTTCGCCGCAACCCCGACGTGATCGCGGCCTATCTGGGTGTCCGCCCGGCGGCAGCTTCGGGGCTGTTCCCACACAGGAGCGCGACATGGCATTCTTTTTCGAAGTGCTGATCGGTGGCCTGCTGGCCGGGGTGATGTACTCCCTGGTGGCCATCGGTTTCGTACTGATCTACAAAGCCAGCGGTGTGTTCAACTTCGCCCAGGGGGCGATGGTACTGTTCGCCGCGCTGACCTTCGTCAGCCTGCTGGAGCGCGGCGTGCCGTTCTGGCTGTCCTTTCTCGTCACCCTGGCGACGATGATCGCCCTGGCGCTGCTGATCGAACGGGCGGTACTGCGGCCATTGGTGGGGCGTTCGCCGATTACCCTGTTCATGGCCACGCTCGGCCTGGCCTACATCATCGAGGGCGCCGCCCAGGCCCTGTGGGGCGCTCAGGTTCACGGCCTGGAGCTGGCCATCAGCGACGCGCCGCTGGAACTGGGTGGCTTGCTGCTGTCGCAGTTCGACCTGTTCGCCGCCGCAACCGCGGGGGGCGGCCCTGGTGGTGCTACTGTCCTTGCTGTTCAACCGCACACGCATCGGCCTGGCGCTGCGTGCGGTGGCTGACGATCCCCGCGCGGCGATGAGCGTCGGTATCCGCCTGCCGAGGGTGTGGGCGGTGGTCTGGGCGGTGGCCGGGTTCGTCGGGCTGGTCGCCGGGCTGCTCTGGGGCGCGCGCCTGGGGGTGCAGTTCTCGCTCTCGCTGGTGGTGCTCAAGGCCCTGCCGGTGCTGATCATCGGCGGCTTCACCTCGATCAGCGGGGCGATCGTCGGCGGCCTGATCATCGGCGCTTCGGAGAAGCTCGCCGAGGTGTACCTCGGGCCGCTCATCGGCGGCGGCATCGAAAACTGGTTTCCCTATGTGCTGGCCCTGCTGTTCCTGCTGGTGCGTCCGGCTGGGCTGTTCGGCGAGCGCGCCATCGAGCGAGTCTGAGGAGCGTCGATCATGCTGTATCGAGAAGCGGGCCAGTTCAGCGTGCGTTACGCCGACGACCGACGATTCTTTCGCCTGCGCCAGGATCGGCTGGGTCTGGCGGCCTTGGTCCTGTTCGCCTTCATCGGCGTGCCACTGCTGGGCAATGATTACTGGTTCAGTGCCATCCTGATCCCATTTCTACTGCTGTCGCTGGCCGGCCTAGGGCTGAACCTGCTGACCGGTTATGCCGGGCAACTGTCCCTGGGTTCGGCGGCGTTCATGGCAGTAGGTGCCTTCGCAGCCTATAATTTCGAGCTGCGCGTGGCGTGGCTGCCGCTGCTGGCCAGCCTGCTGCTCGGCGGCCTGGTGGCGGCGCTGGTGGCCGTGGTGTTCGGCCTGCCAAGCCTGCGCATCAAAGGCTTCTATCTGCTGGTGTCGACACTGGCGGCGCAGTTCTTCGTGCCATGGGCGCTGACCCGCTTCAGTTGGTTCAGCAACGACAGTGCCTCGGGGGTGATCAGCGCGCCGCCGCTGCTGATGGCCGGGTATGACTTTTCGTCGCCGGCCGGGCGCTACATGCTGACCCTGGCGGTGGTCAGCGCGCTGTTCTGGCTGGGCGCCAACCTGGTGCGCAGCGAGCTGGGGCGCAACTGGATGGCGGTGCGCGACATGGACACCGCCGCCGCAGTGATCGGCATCCCCCTGTTGAAGACCAAACTGCTGGCTTTTGCCATCAGCGGCTTCTACCTCGGCGTGGCCGGTTCGCTCTGGGCCTTCACCTACCTGGGCACGGTGGAGCCACACGGCTTCGACCTGAACCGCTCGTTCCAGATCCTGTTCATCATCATTATCGGCGGCCTGGGCAGCATCCTCGGGAACTTCCTCGGCGCCGCCTTCATCGTGCTGTTCCCGGTGCTGCTGTCGAACCTGGCCGGGTTGCTGCCGACCGGGCTGATTGATGCCGGACAGATAGAGAACCTACAGAAGATGGCCTTCGGCACGCTGATCATCATCTTCCTGATCAAGGAACCGGAGGGCCTGGCGCGCCTCTGGCAACGCTTTCGCGAGCGCACTCGGCGTTGGCCGTTGCGCCACTGAGCGAACCTTCGCACCGGGCTTCGCCCGCCTTATGTCACTGCCCACTGATTTGTAAAGGATAACCACGATGTCGACCCGATCCGTCCTCGGCCGCCTGGCGCTGGCCGTGAGCCTGGCGGCCGGTGCACTCAACGTGCACGCGGCCAACGAACAGTATTTCCCCCTGCAGAGCTACCGCGTTGGCCCCTATGCCGCAGGTGGCACCGGTTTCTTCGGTGGTTTTATCGATTACCTCAAGTACGTCAACGCCCAAGGCGGCGTGAATGGTGTCAAGCTGACCTGGAGCGAGTGCGAGACTGAGTACGTCGTGGAGAAGGGGGTGGAGTGCTACGAGCGCCTCAAGGGTGGGCTCAACGGCGCACCGGCTGCCGCCACCAATCCGCTGTCGGTGGGTATCGCGTATGCCACCCTGGAACGCTCCACGGCCGACAAGCTGCCGCTGATCACCATCAACCATGGGCGTACCGACTCCACCGATGGCAGCGTGTTCCCTTACGTCTTCCCGCTGCAGCTCAATCCCTATTCCGAGGTATCGGCCATCGTCAACTGGATCGCACAGCAGGCAGGCGGCGAGCAGGGCCTCAAGGGCAAGAAGATCGTCACGCTCTTTCACGGTTCGCCCTATGGCAAGGAAACCAACGAGGTGCTGCAGGCCCTGGCGGACAAGTACGGGTTCGAGTTGACCCTGCTGGAGGTGCCGCACCCCGGCAACGAGCAACAATCGCAGTGGCTGAACATCCGCCGCCTGAAGCCGGACTGGGTCATCCTGCGCGGCTGGGGCGTGATGAACCCGGTGGCGCTGAAGACTGCGCAGAAGGTCGGTTTCCCTGCCGACCGTATCATCGGCAATATCTGGAGCAACTCCGAGGAAGACGCGGCGCCTGCCGGTGCCGCGGCCAAGGGCTTCATCGCCATCACCACGCATCCGTCCGGTACCGACTTCCCGGTGCTGCAGGGCATCGAACAGGCGGTGGTGGACAAGGGCCAAGGCGACCTGGCCGATCCGAAGCGCTTCGGCACCGTGTACTACAACCTCGGCGTGGTCAACGGCATCCTCAACGTCGAGGCATTGCGTCTGGCTCAGGAGAAGTTCGGCAGGCAACCGCTGAGTGGCGAGCAGGTGCGTTGGGGCTTCGAACACCTGAACCTGGACGATACCCGCCTGCAGGCACTCGGTGCCAAGGGGCTGGTGCAGCCGCTGAAACTGTCCTGCTCCGACCATGAAGGCGGTGGTGCGGTGCGCTTCCAGCAGTGGGACGGGCAGAAGTGGAAACTGATCAGCGACTGGGTACAGGCCGACCGCGCGTTTTTGCGGCCGATCATCGAGGCCTCGTCGCATCAATATGCCAAAGAGAAGGGTATCACCCCGCGTGATTGCAGCCAGGAAGGCTGATCGCGCGGGCAGGGCCGGTGGCGTCCCCCCGGCCTGTCTTCAGCCCTGCGCAGTTCGGGCGCCGCCGCGCACCAGGCCCACACCGGCTCAAAGGTTGGGGGCTGCTTCCAGTCTGTTGCGATTGCCGCCATTTGGCGCGGCCATGCGCTTCTGTCCTTCGCAACCCTCCTCGCGCAGTTGGCAAGGGGGGGCAATCGTTCGTGGCGGCCTCTCAGATTGATAGTTGTATCGCCCGCTCAGGGCGCATCTGGGGCTCTGGCCGGCGCCGATTGACCACCAGTTCGCCGATGGCAATCAGTCGGGCGCGGGTGATGTTGCGGCTCAGACCCAGCAGACTGGCCGTGTGCACCTGGTTGCAGTGGCAGAAACGATAGGCACTGCGTAGCAGGGTGTCCTCGACCTTCTCGTGCAGGCTGCCGGCCTGCTCCTCGAACAGGCGCTGAAAGGCGCGCAGCAACTGCTCTTCGGCGCTTTCGGCGGTGCTCACCGGCGACTTGTCCTGGCGCTCGATGCGCAGGTGCGACAGGCGCAGGTCGTCGTCCTGCACCAGGCCATTGCGGCACACCAGCAGGGTGTGGTGGATGACGTTTTCCAGCTCGCGGATGTTGCCGGGCCAGTCGTAGCTCACCAGCTTGCGTTCGGCCTCGGGGGACAGGCGCACTTCGCCGTAACCCAGGCGGTTGCAGTAGGTCTTGATGAAGTGTCGGGTCAGCGGCAGGATGTCGCCCGGGCGTTCTCGCAGCGGGTAGAGTTGCAGGCTGACCACGTTGAGGCGGTAGTACAGGTCTTCGCGGAAGTTGCCGGCAGCGATGGCCTTGTCCAGTTGCACGTTGGTGGCGGCGACCACGCGCACGTCGATGGGGATGCTCTTGCGCGAGCCCAGGCGCACCACTTCACGCTCTTGCAGCACGCGCAACAGCTTGACCTGGATGGCCATGGGCAGGTCGCCGATTTCGTCGAGGAACAGTGTGCCGCCGTTGCCCTCCTCGAACCAGCCGGCCTTGGCCGCCAGGGCGCCGGTGAAGGCGCCTTTCTCGTGGCCGAACAGCTCGGCTTCCACCAGCGACTCCGAAAAGGCGCCACAGTTCACCGCGACGAAGGGGCCGTTGCGCCGTCCGCTGAGGTTGTGTATGTGGCGTGCGACCAGCTCCTTGCCCGTGCCGGTCTCGCCGATGATCAGGACGCTGGCCTCGCTGGGGGCGACCTGTTGCAGGTGGGCGAGCAGCGCCTGCGATCTAGCGTCTTCGAAGACCTGTGCGGTCGCCCGGATCGAGGTGGCCAGTGACGGCGAAGGGGGGAGGGTCAGCAACTGCATGGCGATTCCTATGAGTAGAAAGATGGGGTGGGTCGCGTCTGGCTCAGTGCCCACTCACCCAGCTCGTGGAGTTTGTAGTCCAGCGGGTCGTGCAGGCTCTGGGTACGCAGGTTGCGCCAGTAGCGATCGAGGCGCAGCGAGGCGTGGGTCGCGCGTGCGCCAGTGACCTCGAACAGGCGGTTGCAGATGTCCAGGCCAGTGCGTGCCGCCGCCACCTTGGCCGTGGCGATGGCCAGCGCCAGTTGCGCACGCTCTTCGGCGCCGAGCGCGTGCTCCTTGTGCCAGGCCGCGTCGAGTTGCGTAGCGGCGCGCTCCACCAGCAGGCGCACGCCTTCCAGACCGACCCAGAACTCGCCGTAGTGGCGCAGGATGTAAGGGTCTTCGCTGACATGTCGGGCTTTGGAGCGGAACCACGGGCGGCCTTCCTTCAACGTGTAATGGCGAGCCTCTTCCAGAGCGCCTTCGGTGATACCAAGGAATACGTTGGCGAAATGCAACTGGGCGATCAGCGGGCGCAGGCTGGCGAAGGGTGTGCTCAGCGGGCCGGGGTCGAGAAGCATCTCGTTCTCTTCGACGCGCACGCGCTCGAAAGTAGCGCTGCCGCTGTCGGTCTGGCGCTGGCCCATGTTGTTCCAGTCATCATGCAGTGTGATACCGGTCCGGCCGCTGGGGATGGCAGCGATCAGCAGCTTGCCGCCAGCACTTTCATCGACCGCCGAGGCAATCAGCATTTCCGAGTCGCTGGCGCCTGAGCAGAAACTCTTCTTGCCGGAAAACTCGTACCAACCGTCGAAGCGTGTGAGTACGGTGCGGCTGTCCAGGGGGTTGAGCGCATTGCCCCAGAACCAGTTCTTGCGCGCGGTCTGCTCGAACCAGGGTTGCCACTGATCGCGGCGGGAGAACAGGCGTACGGTAGCCAGCATCAGGTGCTGAAAGCCGAAGACGTGGGCGATGGAACTGTCGACCCGGGCGAATTCGCGCACCACCTCCAGGGTTTCGCTCCAGCTAGCGCCGAGGCCGCCGAACTGGGTGGGTATGCTCAGCGCCAACAAGCCGCTCTGGCGGATAGCGTCGCGCTGGGCCTTGGGTGTGCCGCCGGCCTCGTCACGCTCGACGGCGGTTTCGGCGAACGCCGTCGCAAGGCGACGTGCAGTCTGCAAGGGGCTGAGCACGGCAGGTCGTAGAGGGGTTGTCACTCGGCATTCCTCGCTGGCGGGTGGGGAGGGCGGATTGGGGGGCGTTTCATAGCGGCTCCTCAGGCAAATTGCTCAGCACATGCGCTTGGCGGTGGAAGAGGGCTGCGGTGCGTTCTGCGGCTAGCGGGATGCGGGCCTGCAGAGGCTGGAAGAAACTGAACAGCGGGTGCAGCTGCAACAGCACTTGGGATTGGCCGGAGGTAGGCAATGACGTTGGCATCAGAAACTTCAACCCTCCAGCACGGTTACCCCGATTCATCGCGGGTCTGATGAAAGTATAAAAGTCGATTCATATCTCTAAAAATAATAAAAAATAATATTTATATTCCCGTATGGAATACTTAGTCATTGCAAATGCAATGGCAGCACAAAGGCTGCCAAAGCTTTCGTTCACGAAGACCGCAGGCGTGTTCTTCGCTGTTTCCCACACAACAGCAGCCATGCAACGTTGCTGCCTCCTCAACACCATGCTGTCATGGCAAAAACCCGTCTCGCGCTTGAGTACGCGGGGTTTGGCCGATTGGCATGGAGTCTGCTTCGTTGCCCTGGAATCCATTGAACTCCGGGGGCGACGTGATCGCTGATAAATATCCACTGATTGCCAACGACCCTTTGGAAACCCCTGCGCGGATCAGCGCAGACTCCCTTGGCTCTGCATCGATTCCTGGTATCGCGCTGGAATTTCGTGCGATCACCAAACGTTACGAGGGGAGCCGGTCAGGCTCCAGCAACGCGGTTGAGCAAGTGAACCTCGCGGTGCGGCGCGGCGAAGTGCTTTGCTTGATGGGTACATCCGGCAGCGGCAAGTCGACTTTGCTGCGCCACGTCAACCGGTTGATAGAACCGAGCAGCGGCGAGGTGCTCATCGACGGTGAGGTCCTGAGCGACTTGACGCAGCCTGCGCTGCGCCAACTGCGGTCGCAGCGCATCGGCATGGTGTTCCAGCATTTCGGTTTACTGCCGCATCGAAGCGTGCTCGACAACGTGGCCTTGCCACTGGGATTGCGCGGTGAGCCGGAGCGTACACGACGCGCAGCGGCACAACGGCAGTTGCAGGCGGTGGGGCTGAAAGCGTGGGGCGAGTGTTTTCCCCACGAGTTGTCTGGTGACATGCAGCAACGGGTCGGGCTTGCGCGAGCAACCACCCACCGCTGGGTCATCTGGCTGTTGCCTATGGCCGGCTTTGCGGCGGGGCTGGTTTATCACCTGATCGGCAAGCCGGTGAACGCGGCAATAACCTACTGATCGACGAGATTCACGGCCCGACGAAAACTGTTCCGCTGCGCAGGGTACCTCTGGTGCTTGCGGGTACGGTGACACCCCATTTCTGGAACTCTCGTGCTGTTTCAAGCCATCGATTTTGTCATCTTACGATTCCTCTCCAAGCCCCATTGAGCTGCATAAATCAAAGGTTTCAGGGTGCGTCGGGATTTCCCACAAAAAGCACTGATGGCACGTTGACTCTCCCCTTAGGGGGAGACTTTAGACTCCCGGCCCTCGATAGATCTGGCCTGAAAACAGCTTTTTTGGCCCGATGACTTTATTCATTCAATGCGGCTTTTGTAGGGAAACAATCAATGAATAATCCGTTGGAACTGGACAGCGTTATCAGCAGTACACAGGAGATTCTTGCGCAGTTGCTGGTGTTGGACAGGGGCGACGTGACAGAGCACAGCAGTATCGTTGACGACCTCAGCGCCGACTCGCTGGACATCGTCGACCTGAGCTTCCAGCTGGGCCGTCAGTACGGTTGCACCTTGCCGAAAACCAGCGTGCTGGATCACGCGGTAGCGGTGTTCGGCGACGCCACCCGGTTTATCGAAAAAGGCCGAATCACGCAGGACGGCGTGGCCTTGCTGGAGCAGAGCCTCAGCGCTTATGCGCCGGGCCAGCTGCACGTGGGCATGCAGCCGGGCGATGTCTTCTCGGCCACCACCGTGCGGAACTGGGCGCAGCAATGCCATAACGTGTTCAACCACCTCCCCGAAACCTGCCCTGAGTGTGGCGCGGCTCATGCCCAACTCAATGAACGCCAACAAGTGGTGTGTGGCGGTTGCAGTGCTCGCCTGACCCCTCTGGACGGTGACTCGATCTCGCGTCTGCTGGTTGAGCAGTACGCGGCCGCCCAGTTGAAGGCTTCGGCGTAGGGGGTGGCTTGATGCAGGCCCGAGAGGTTCTGGTCACCGGCTATGGACTGGTGGCTCCCACGGCACTGGATGCGGCCTCGCTGTTCACGACGATCAGCGAAAACCGTTCCTGCATTGGCCAGCACCCGGCGTTTGTCGAACTGGGGTTTGCGAACCCGGCGGCCGGATTTATCGATGAGCAACAATGGCAGGTCATCGCGGCGGCCTTTCCGGGCGACCTGCAGACCACCTCCCGCCAGGAATGGCTGGCGCATTACGTGGCCCGTCAGGCGCTGGCCCATGCCGGGTTGGCCGACGGCGCTTTTGCCCGAGTCGCCAGCGGTATTTTCGTCGGGGCCAACAAACATTGCGTGAGCGGTGATTTGCGGGACGCCAGCCGTTACATGGACGATCAGGGGCGGGTCGATCTCGACCAGTTCCTGGATAACCACACCCTCAGCGGTGGGGCGTTTGCCCGGCGGGTTGATCAGCAAACCTGCCATCTCGCCGAATGGCTGGGTGTACGTGACCATATCTCCACACATTCCGATGCCTGTGCCGCCGGCACCATGGCCATCGGCAGCGCCTATCGAGCGATCGCCCGTGGCGAGATCGACCTGGCGTTGTGTGGCGCGGTGGAGTTGATGGCCCATGAATTGTCCTACTACAGCTTTGATGGGCTGGGCGCACTCTGCCAGCGCTTGGACTTTTCCCCACCAGAACAGAGCCGGCCGTTCATGCCGGACCGCTGCGGTTTTGTGCTGAGCGAAGGGGCGGCGCTGTTGGTGCTGGAATCCCGCGAGCATGCCGAGCGTCGTCAGGCCTGTTCGCTGGGCCGGGTGCTGGGTTACGCGAATCTGTGCGAGGCAGAGAAAATCACCTCCAGCAGCCGCGACGGCAGCAAGTATGCCGCCTGCATGACGGCCGCCCTGGCCGATGCCGAACTGACCAGTGCGGCTGTGGACCATGTGAATGTTCACGGTACGTCGACACAGGCCAATGACCGTTGTGAGGCCCTGGGCCTGGCGCAGGTCTTCGGCGAAACCCTGGAGCAGATGACGTTCACTGCCAACAAGTCTGCCGTAGGGCATTCGTTGGCCGGCAGCGGTGCCATTGAGGCGGTGCTGTCGTTGATGAGCATTCAGTTGGGCGTGGCCTTGCCGACCCTCAATTTTCAGCCGGAAAAATCCGAATTTCCGGCGTTGAAATTCCTTTGTGAACCGTTGCAGCAACCGATCAATGTCGTGCTTTCCAACTCCTTCGGGTTTGGTGGCGTGAACAGTTCGTTGGTGCTGGGCAGGGCATGACATGACCAGATCCAATTCAACCGCTGTTTATATCACTGCTGCGTCGGTACTCAACGCCGCCGGTACTGAATGTGCGCCTCGTGACAGTCAACCTCAGGCCGCGCAACCGCTGGATTTCGACCCGGCACGTCTGGCCCATTGTGTTGCAGCGCCCGCCTTGCCGGCGGGTGTGTACGACCGCAAACTGTCCCGCAGCCTCGAGCCTCAGGGCGCGCGCCTGCTGTATTGCGCCGGCCGTCTCGCCGAGACCTTGCGTGGGCTGGAACTGCCCGACGAGCGGATCGCATTGACTGCTGCCATTCCGGAAGTGGATGGCCCCAGCTCGTGCTGGGATGCAGTGCAGGCCATTGGTGCACAACCGGCCGATCTGTTGGCGCAATTCTTTGCCCACACACCGCCGCTGCATGCGCTGATGATGCTCAACAGCAGCGTCATGGCCCACGCGGCTGAGGCCTTGCGTTGCAAGGGGCCCATGGGCGGTTTTTGCTCCCAGGGCAATGCGGGGCTGGATGCTTTGATGGAGGCCGCTGCCCATCTGAGCGAAGGCCGTGCCGATGCTGCCGTGGTCGTCAGCAGCAGTCCGAACATCACCCCGGCGTTGTACCTGCGTGACGCTACTCACCCACCTGTAAACCCCGGCCCGTGGGTTTTCGGCGAAGGTGCTGCGGCACTGTTGCTGACGACCAACCCAGGCAGCGGTGCTCAATCTGCGTTGCGTATTGCCGGGTTTGCCCGTGGTTACAGCGCGCAACCCGAGCGTGGACTGGCGGTTGGTCGCGACGTCATCGAGCGTGCTTTGAGCAACGAAAAACTGTGCCTCAGCGATGTCGGGCAAGTCGTCGCCGATGCACAGGATCCGCAGATTGCCGCGTTGTTTAGCCTATCGGGGCACACCCTCGAACACTCCAAGGCATTGCTAGGTGACTTGGGCGCCAGCGCCTTGCTCAGCGAAATTGCTGTGACCTGGGCACTGGATTGCAGCCGTTACACGCTGTTGATTGAACATAGCCGAGGCGGGCATTGGGGCGCGGTGCTGCTGGCCAGAACGTCGTCGGACACAGAGACAATGGAGAGTTACCCATGAGCCCCACACGGATCGTGATCACGGGTATGGGCGCCGTTACCGGCTTCGGTTTCGAGTGGCAGTCCATGTGGCAAAGCATGTTGGCCGGCGAGCATTGCATTCGGCCATGGCAACCGGAAGGCGTCGAGGCGGGTGCGTTCCCCGTGCGTTACGCAGCGCCCGTGGATATGGGCTTGATGCCGGCACACTTGAAAAACCATCCGGCCTGGGGATTGTCGCTGGAAAAACGCACCCGCTTTGGTTGGGTCGCGGCCACCCAAGCCATTGCCGATAGTGGTCTGAGCCCCGAACAGTTGCGTGGCGCGGCGGTATTGTCAGCGTCCGGCGCACCTGCTCATCGTTTGCAGGACATGCTGCTCAGCCTGGCGGATAACCCGGCGCAGGCGCCGTCCTGGGCTCAATTGATGGCGCGACAGGCGCAGGTCGATCCTGACAGTTCACTGTGTCAGAGCAACGACCGCCTTGCGCGGGTGATTGCCGATGGCATCGGCAGTGAAGGCCCGGTGATCAATATCAGCAGCGCCTGCGCGGGAGCGTCCCAGGCCATCGGCAATGCATTCCAGATGATCCGTCGCGGCGAGGTCGAGCTGGCCATTGCAGGGGGCGCCGATTCGGTGCTGAGCCTGGACACCATGACCGCGCTGTATCTGCTCGGCGCCGCCAGCAGCGAACAGCGTTGGGGCACCGAACTGTGTCGGCCGTTCGACCGCCATCGCAGTGGCTTGATTGCGGGTGAAGGCGGTGGTTTTGTCGTGCTCGAAACCCTCGAACGGGCGCTCGCCCGAGGGGCAACGCCGTACGCCGAAGTGCTGGGTTTCGGCAGCAGCCTGGATGCCTACAAAATCACCGCCCCCGACCCGCAGGGCCGTGGCGCGGTGCTGGCGATGCAGGCGGCCCTGACGGATGCCGGGCTGGCGCCGCAACAGGTCGACCTGATCAATGCCCACGGTACCTCGACACCCCTCAACGATGCCGCCGAAACCCTGGCGATCAAGACCCTGTTCGCCGAGCGCGAACATTATCGGCGGTTGCTGGTGACGGCCAACAAATCCCAGTTCGGCCACCTGATTGCGGCCGCCGGAGCACCGGAGTTCATGCTCACGGCCCTGGCCTGCCGGGATGATCGGGTCACGCCGACCCTGAACCTGCAGGATGCCGACGAACAATGCGACCTCGACTACTGCGCCCTTCAAGCGGTCAAGCGCAAGGTCGACGTTGCCCTGAGCAACTCCTTCGGTTTCGGCGGCCTCAACACTTCACTGGCGCTGTGCAAGTACCGGGAGGCGCCGCGATGAAACAGGCGGTCGCGATTGCCGGTGCGGGTTGCGTGTTGCCCAGCGGTTGGGGTGTCGAGCCTTTCTGGGCGGCCGCAACCGAAGGGCGCAGTGCAATTACGGCGCTGAACGCCCGACGGTTCAGCAGCGAACGCGTGGTGGCGTTCGGGCAAATTCAGGATCAGGACCACCAACGCAGCCGACAAGACCTTGCACAAAACCTTCAGCGTTACTGCACGCCGGCAGTGATCTGGGGTGTCAGCGCGGTACGTCAGGCGTTGGAAGAAGCCGGTCTGGCCGATGAGCCGCCGGATGTCCGTTTCGGTTTGTATTGCTGTCAGGGCGGCTACACCCATCCGTCTCTGGAATCCTATGCCGAGTTGTTGCTCGGCTGTCGGCAGGACGGCGTCGCCGACATGGCGGCGTTCGCCAAACGGATCCTGCAAGACCGTGCCCAGGACCCTTTTCTGGTGCTCAAAGGCTTGAGCAACTGCTTGCTGGGTGTCACCAGCCTGGCGCTGAAACTGGTGGGTGAGTGCAACGCCTATATGCAAGGTGTCGCCGGCAACCTGGCAGCCTTGCGTGAGGCTACGGCCGCTTTGCAGGCTGGCCGCATTGACGCGGCAATCGTTGTCGGTGCGGGCAGCGAGCTGGATGCCCTGGCGCTGTCCGGGTTGGTCCAGGCGGGTGTCATCAGTGCCAATGGCTCTAACACGCTGCTGCCGTTTGACCTTCGGGGCACCGGCGGCATTGCCGGGGAGGGCGCGGCAGCATTGGTGCTGCGCCGGCGCGAAGACCTGCCGGCCGGTCCTCAGGCGTGCCTCGCCGACATGACGGCCCATGCCTCCCTCGGTCGCTTGAGCCTGCCCGACAGCCCAACCGATGTGTTGGTGTGCAGCGGCACCGGCGATGCGCACAAAGACCGCGTGTTGTGCCAGACGCTGGCCCTTGCGCGCGCCTCGCACATCACCAGCGGGTTGGCGATCAACGGCATTCTCAGCGCGGCGCCGAGCCTGGTGGATCTGATGCTGGCGCGTTGCGCATTGCAGGCCCAAAGCGTGCCGCCGATTGCCGGTTTGCAGCAACCAGTGGCGAACCTGCCGTTCATTCAGGGCGCGCCCCACGCCGCGAGCCTTGCGCATTGCCTGGTGCTGAATCGCGACGACAACGGATTCAGCGCCGCCTATCAAGTGCTCTACAGCGCAAAGGCCACTCAGGACTGCCGCTGACTACCGCCTCTTTTTTACTTTCAAGGGATATGACTGTCATGGATTATCGCGATTTCGTTCGGCCCAAATTCGTCGGCCTGCTCCAGGCACTGGGCCTTGAGTGTCAATTTGAGCGCGCCCTCGGTAGCCAGTTGTTCTACCGCAACCCCAAGGGCGACATGGTCGCGGTCACCGACTTTCTCGGCGGTTACGGTGCGGCACTGTTCGGCCACAACGACCCACAGTTTGTCGATCAGCTATGTGCGCTGCTGCGCAGCGACGTGCCGTTCAACGCACAAATGTCGATCCGCGGTGCGGCCGGGCAATTGGGGCGAGCGCTCAGCGACGCCTTCAATCGCGAACTGAAGAACACCGAACGTTATGTTTCGACTTTCTCCAACAGTGGCGCGGAGGCGGTGGAAATCGCCGTCAAGCACGCGGAGTTCCGTCGCCAGAAGAGCCTGCAAAAGCAGTTCGACGACATCGATTTCACCCTGGCCAGCCTGACCGCCAGCGAACACGCTTACCGCGAACTGGAGGTGGCCGACCTCGACCTGCCTGCAGGTGTCCTGCCGACCACCCTGAACAGCGTGACCTTGCGTCAGGTGGTTGAAGCCGTTCGCCAACACAACCTGGCGCAGTTGCACATCGAACCGGTATTCGTCGCCCTGCGCGGCAGCTTCCACGGCAAATTGGTCAATACCGTGCAACTGACCTATGGCCGTCAGTACCGCGCGCCGTTTGCCCGTTTTGGGCTGAACGTCGAGTTCATCGACCCACAGCAGCCCCATCAGTTGCAGGCATTGCCGGCCCGGCACACGCACCATTGGTTGAGCCTGCAATGGGACGGCGAACACCTGCACGTGCTGCAATTGCCGTTCAGTGCGATTACCGCCGTGTTGATGGAACCGATTCAGGGCGAAGGCGGTATCAACGAGTTCGCGGCCGATTTCTATCTGGGGCTGCGCAAGCTGTGTAACGAGCAACAATGCCCGCTGGTGGTCGATGAAGTGCAGTCGGGTTTTGGTCGCGCCGGGACGTTTCTTGCCAGCAGCCAGTTCAACCTGCAAGGCGACTACTACTGCCTGTCCAAGGCACTCGGCGGCGGCTTGATGAAAATCGCCGCGACGGTGATCCGCAGCAGCCACTACGAAGGCGAGTTCAGCTATATCCACAGCTCGACCTTCGCCGAGGACGATCCGTCCTGCCATATCGCGCTGTCGGCATTGCGCCGGTTGTTCGCCAATGACGACGCGATGCTCAAAGACATACGCACCAAGGGCGCCTACCTCAAAGCCTCGCTCAATGAACTGAAGATGGCCTATCCGGATGTGATCGCCGATGTGCGCGGGCGTGGCTTGCTGGTGGGTCTGGAATTGCACGACTTGAGTGTCAGCAGTTCGCTGGTACAGGCGTCGGCCCAGTACAACGATGCCTTGGGTTACTTGATTGCCGGTTACCTGTTGCAATTCGAAGCGTTGCGGGTAGCACCTTCGGGCAGCAACTCCAACGTGATTCGCCTGGAGCCGCCAGCCTGTATCACCCTGGGCGAAATCGACGGGCTGATCGCTGCCCTGCAACGGGTCTGCGACATGCTGCGCCGTGGCGATGCGTTGCCGTTGGCGGCGGGTATCTGCGCGGACTCGATGCCCGCCGTGCCAGTCCGTCAGGACGATTTTCGGGTGGCTGAGCCCGTTGAAAACACCGCTGCCAAGGTCGAAGTCGTCGCTCGGGTAGCGTTCATCAACCACCTGATCGATGCCGATATCCTCGGTGACGTCGATCCCTCGCTGGCAGCCCTGAGCCCGGAACAAAAACGCACGTTCATCAATCGCACCAAGCCTGAACGCCGCGCTGTGCCAGTCGGCCCGGTGATCATTCGGTCGCGCCTCGGCATGGCGGTGGAGTTCACGTTATACCCGCTGTGCATGGATTCGGATGCCATGGCCGAGTACATCCGCAGCGGTGACCTGGACAGCATTCGCGAAGAAGTCGGCAGGCGTGTCACCGATGCCCGCGCCGATGGCTGCAGCATCGCCGGCCTCGGGATGTACACCTCGATCGTCACCAACAATTGTCAGGCGCTGAAGATTGCCGACATGGCGCTGACGTCCGGCAACGCCCTGACCATCGGCATGGGGCTCGAAGCCATCGAGCAAGGCTGTGTACAGCAAGGTCTGGCACTTTGCGAGCAAACCGCTGCCGTTGTCGGTGCCGCCGGTAACGTTGCGTCGACCTATGCCTCGGTGCTGTCCGCCACCGTCGATCACCTGATTCTGATTGGCAGCGGTCGTGACGGCTCGGTTCGGCGCCTGGAGAAAACTGCGCAACAGATTTACGCCGACGCGGCCCGTTCGATCCTCAAAGGCACGGCCGAACACGACCGGTTGGCCCAGCGACTGCTGACCCTTGATGGTTTTCGTGGTTTGTTGCACTCACATGGCCAAAAAGCCGACCTCGGTTTGCACATCGCCCGCCTGGTGGATGAGCGCCTTGGCGCGAACGCCTTCATCACGGTCACCAACGATCTCGACGCCATCAAGGGCGCACGGATTGTCCTGTGCGCTGCCAATGCGCCTCAGCCGTTCCTCGGTGCCGAACATTTTGCCGAGCGCAGCGTGATTTGCGATATCGCCGTGCCGCTGAACGTCCATCAAGACCTGTCGAGCCAACGCGAAGACGTGCTCTACATGCACGGCGGCATCGTCCAGACGCCGTTCGACGACGGCCTGGCGCCCAACGTGCGGGCCTATCTGAAAAAAGGTCAGCTGTATGCGTGCATGGCCGAGTCGGTGTTGATGGGCTTGTCTGGCATGAGCCAGCACGGCTCCTACGGCGATATCAGCCGTGAGCAAGTGCAGCAGGTCCGCGCACTGGCCGCGACCCACGGTTTCACCCTCGCGCAATTCAAAACTCAAAACTCACTGTAAGGAGCGGTCATGACTCAGAAAATAGCTGTCGTGACCGGCGGCAGTCGCGGCATTGGCAAGTCCATCGTGCTGGCCCTGGCCGGCGCGGGTTATCAGGTTGCCTTCAGTTATGTCCGTGACGAGGCGTCAGCCGCTGCCTTGCAGGCGCAGGTCGAAGGGCTCGGCCGGGACTGCCTGGCCGTGCAGTGTGATGTCAAGGAAGCGCCGAGCATTCAGGCGTTTTTTGAACGGGTCGAGCAACGTTTCGAGCGTATCGACTTATTGGTCAACAACGCCGGTATTACCCGTGACGGTTTGCTCGCCACGCAATCGTTGAGCGACATCACCGAGGTCATCCAGACCAACCTGGTCGGCACGTTGTTGTGCTGTCAGCAGGTGCTGCCCTGCATGATGCGCCAACGCAGCGGGTGCATCGTCAACCTCAGTTCGGTGGCCGCGCAAAAGCCCGGCAAGGGCCAGAGCAACTACGCCGCCGCCAAAGGCGGTGTAGAAGCATTGACACGCGCACTGGCGGTGGAGTTGGCGCCGCGCAACATCCGGGTCAACGCGGTGGCGCCCGGCATCGTCAGCACCGACATGAGCCAAGCCCTGGTCGGCGCCCATGAGCAGGAAATCCAGTCGCGGCTGTTGATCAAACGGTTCGCCCGCCCTGAAGAAATTGCCGACGCGGTGCTGTATCTGGCCGAGCGCGGCCTGTACGTCACGGGCGAAGTCTTGTCCGTCAACGGCGGATTGAAAATGCCATGAGCCAGTTACGCACGATTGTGATTACCGGCGCGGCCAATGGTATTGGCCGCGCCGTCGCGGAAAGTTTTGCAGCCCAGGCCGAGCACCTTTTGATCTTGCTTGATCGGGATCTGGCAACCTTGCAGAGCTGGGTCACCGAGGGCGAATTTGCCGCTCGCATCGAAACCCATCAAGCGGACATCGCCGATCTCGCCAGTCTGCAACTTCTGTTCAAGGGCCTGGCCAACCGGGTCGGCTTTGTCGATGTGCTGGTCAACAGCGCCGGGGTCTGCGACGAGAACGAACCCGAAGACCTCGACAACTGGCACAAGGTCATTTCGATCAACCTCAACGGCACCTTTTACGTCACCTCGTTGTGCCTGCCACTGATGGCGGAGGGTGGGCGGATCGTCAACATGTCGTCGATCCTCGGCCGAGCGGGCAAGGTCCGCAACACCGCTTACTGCGCCTCCAAGCACGGTATCATTGGCATGACCAAAGCCTTGGCGCTGGACCTGGCGCCACGGCGAATCACCGTCAATGCCATCCTGCCCGCCTGGATCGACACACCGATGTTGCAAGGCGAATTGGCGGCTCAAGCGCGCATCGCCGGGATCAGCCACGAGCAAATCCTGCGCAATGCCAAGAAGAAGTTGCCGCTGCGGCGCTTCATTCAGGGCGAAGAAGTGGCGGCCATGGTTCGTTATCTGGCGAGCCCGCAGGCGAGTGGTGTCACGGCGCAAAGCCTGATGATCGACGGCGGTGCCGGGTTGGGAATGTAGCCATGGCTCGACTGGGATTGAACCGCGGCCTTTTGGCCGCGCTGGTCAGCCTCGGCTCGCCAGTGGCGATCGCCGAGTGGTGGCCGGAGCATCATGAAGCGGAGATCGGCGTTGCCACGGCCGTGCGTCTGCACGGTGACGACCAGGTCACGCAAAAGGCCGTGTACCTCAAGTTCAGCCTGGAGGATGCCTGGGACAGCGGCTACTACAAGGCCAAGGGGCGAGCCCGTTACGACTTCCGTTATGACGGCAACAACCCATACAGCGCGCAAGCCCGGGACGATTACCGGGCCACTGCCGATTGGCGGCACCTTTACTGGGGGCTCTACGTCGGTGACGGCGAGCTGACGGTGGGCTGGCAGCAGGTGGTGTGGGGGCGAGCAGATGAATTACGGGTGCTCGATCAGATCAACCCGCTGGATTATCGCGAGGGTGTGATCGGTCTGTTGGAAGACAGCCGCATCGCCGTGCCGATGATTCGCCTGGTGCAGCCGGTCGCCGAGTGGGAGCTGGAAGCGCTGGTGATCACTGATTTCGTGAAGAACCAGGCGCCGGCCGTCGGCAGCGAGTTCGATGCACCGATCTTTGCCACACCTGATCCGCAGATGTTTGTGGTCGATTCGCGGCCCGGGTATGACGGTCACAGTGGCTTCGGTTACGGCGCCAGTGCCAACGGCCGGGTCGGCACGGTGGATGTCAGCTTCGTTGCCCTCAACGCCCGCCAACAGGACCCGGTTTACGCCGTCGAAGGCCAGACCGAAGAGGGCCTGATTCGCCTCGAACGGCAATTCCCGCGCTATTCCATGGGCGGCGCCGGTGTGGCCATCGATGCCGGCCACAGCATCGTGGTACGCAGTGAAGTCGCCTACTTCGACAATTGGCGCGTCACCAATCCTTACCGCGCTTACGGCAGCGACCAGACGGCGATGACCAAGTCGCTGCTGGGCGTCGATTACCTCTTGCGGGACTGGCTGATCTCGACGCAGTGGCAACATCAGCGGCTGCTCGACTGGCAGCCCGGCATGGTCCAGGACAAACGCGACGACCTGTTCACCGTGTCTGCCGAAGGCTCGCAGTTCCAGGATCGCCTCAAGACCCGTCTGGTTTTCGGCATGTCGCCGCCAGCGCAGGACGACAGTTTCGTTCAGGGGATCTTCACCTACAAACCGGTGGACTGGCTCAAGTTGGGGCTCGAAGTCGATGTGTTCTTCGGCAAGCCCGACCGCCAGTTCGGTGCGTACGCCAACCGCGACCAGGTGCGCTTGTCCGCCGGTTATCTGTTCTGACCACACCGGTGCGGTGTGCGAACCACTCAAACAATGAAAAGGAAATCGCGATGTTGCCCATCTTCAAGACCCTGACTGTAAGCGCACTGCTGCTGAGCGCCGCTGCCGCCATGGCAGCTGAAACACGCACGGCCGACGACATCATTCGCCAGGCCCGGGACCGCGATGACGGCAAGAGCTTCATGTCCCAGGTGTCCCTGATCCTGATCGACAAGCAAGGTAACAGCCGCATCCGCGAGTTCAGCTACCTGCAAAAGGATTACCCGGACAGCGACAAATTCACCATGTATTTCTCCGCGCCGAGTGATGTGCGTGACGTCGCCTTCCACATCGAAAACCCGCGCGAGGCCCTGGGCCTCGAAGACAGCCAATGGATGTATTTGCCGGTCAGCCGACAGACCCGAAGGATTTCCACCACGGACAAACGCGGGGCGTTCATGGGTAGCGACTACTCCTATGCCGACCTCGACAAGATTCGCGCCGAAGACTATCGCCAAACGCTGGTTGGCGAAGAGCAGTTGCAGGGCCGCGATTGCTACGTGATCGAGCGTGAGCCGGCGACGCCTGCCGTGCTGGCCAAGACCGGCTACAACAAGCTCAAGGTCTGGGTTGACAAGAAGAACTCACTGGTGCTGCGCCAGGACTTCTTCGATGTAAAAGGTGTGATGTTCAAGCAGATGCGCACCCTGAAGACTGAAACCATCGACCAGATCGACAGCATTACCTTCAGCGAAACCGAGGACTTCATCGCCGGTACGCGCTCTCAGCTGCGCTTCAACCAGTTGCAGTACAACGTCGCGCTGGACGACCGCCTGTTCACGCAGACCGCGATCAAGCGCGGGCTGAAAGCCGGCGACTTGCCGGAATACGCCGTGTCTGCCCGCTAAGCGCCGCTCCCGATTCATCTGGAACCCTCATTCATGGAAAGATACCTGAACTTCGTCGAGCGCTATGCGCGGGCAATTGTGTTCGTGCTGGTGGCGATCACCGCCTACTTCACCTACACCCTCGGCGCGCTGATGTCGGACACCAATCCGTATCTGCTCAAGGACACTCATCCGGCGCGCAAGACGATCATTGATTTGCAGCGCGAGTTCACCGGCACGTATGACTCGGTCATGGTGGCGCTGAACAACCCCGAGAGTGTCTTCAACACCACGTCGTTGAACGCCCAGTTCGAGCTGTCCCAGGCCATACGCCGGTTGATGCTGGCGAACGATGAGGACCGTGTCGAACTGCAGCGCATCGTCGGCCTGCACAGTGGCGACCCTGATGCTCAGGGTTTGCTGGTGCAGATCCTCGCCGAGGGTTTTTCGCAGAACGATTACGCTGCCGCCAAAGCGCTGCGCGACCATGGGATTGCCCGGAACTGGGACAGCCATGACCTGCGGTTTTTGAGCTTTCTTGCCGAGCGGCTCAACCCGATCCAGGAAATGGCCTCGATGGCTGACCTGGAAAACATCAGCTTGAGTGCCGATGGCGAGTTGTGGATCCACAAGACCCTGCATGCCCTGGATATGGACCCGATCAAGGTCGAAGCGCAGATCATGGGCAACGAGCAGATGGTCGGTGGCGTCGTCTCGGCGGACAAGAAAGTCGCCATAGTCGTCGCCGAACTGGGCACCAAACAGGACGACGCTCAGGCCCAATTGCGTGCCTATCACCAGGTCCGCGAGATCATCGCGAAGTACCAGGCCGCTCACCCGGAGTTCACCGATGAGGTGTTCATCGCCGGCATGCCGATCTTCATTGCGGCCCAGCAGGAAATCATCGATCACGACCTGGCGATGCTGTTCCCGATCGTGTTCCTGCTGGTGACCTCTCTGCTGGTTTTCTTCTTTCGCAAACCACTGGGCGTGGTGCTGCCGCTGTTCAATATCCTGTTCTGCACCATCTGGACCCTTGGCCTGATGGCGCTGCTGCGTGTGCCGATGGACTTGCTCACCAGTGTCTTGCCGGTGTTCCTGTTCACCATCTGTTGTGCCGACGCGATCCACGTCATGGCCGAGTATTACGAACAGCTCAATTCGGGTAAGTCTTTCCGCGAAGCCAACCGGGAAACCCAGCGCCTGATGGTCACGCCCGTAGTTTTGACAACGGTCACGACGATTGCCACGTTCCTGATTTCCACCACCAACAACATTGTCAGTATCCGCAACTTTGGCGTGTTCATGTCCATCGGCCTGACGGCGGCGCTGATCATCTCGTTGCTACTGATTCCGGCGTGGATTTCGATCTGGGGCAAAGATGCCGTCCCGCGCAAAGTGCAACTGAAAGCGTCGCTGATCTCCCACTATCTGGTGGTGTTCTGTGCCTGGCTGATTCGCTGGCGCAAGCCGGTATTGCTGGTGACCCTGCCGTTGTTGGCGATGATGACGGTGTTCACGTTCAAGGTGGATATCGAAGACTCGGGCATTGCCTACTTCAAGAAGGACAGCCCGGTGCGGATGTCCGACGAATTCATCAACCGGGCCGGAGTCGCGGGTACATCGCCGGGCTGGATCGCTTTCGACACCAAGACTCCGCGTGGCGCGCTGACCACTGAAACCGTGCAGTTCCTCGACCGTCTGGACCAGTTCATCAAGGCCCAGCCGAACGTGAGTTACACCTATTCGGTGGCGACCTACATCAAGCGCATGAACCTTGTGCTTAACGACATGAACCCTGCTTTCCTGCGGGTGCCGCAGGCGGTGGAGCAGGTGACGGTGGTCGATGATGACGGGAAACCGGAGACCTTCGATGTCGATGGCAACTCGCTCATCGAACAACACATCATGATGTTCGAGAACGGTGGCGGCACTGACTTGCAGAACGTGCTCAATGCCGATTACTCGAAGGCGGTGACGCTGTTCACCATGACCTCCTCTGTGGCGGGCGATTACCAGGCGATGCTCGATAAACTGGACGCCTGGCTGGCCATCAACAAACCGGCCAACCTGCAGGTCACCCATGCCGGTACGCCGTACATATGGACCGGGGTGTTGCAGGAAATCACCCAGGGTCAGGTGCTTAGCTTCTCGCTGGCGTTGCTGGCCGTGACCTTGATGATGATGTTCTGGCTCAAGTCAGTACGCCTGGGCATCCTCGGCATGCTGACGTTGCTGACCACGTCGGTGACGGTGTACGGCAGCATGTACCTGTTGGATATCGAGTTGAACATCGGTACCACACTGGTGACGTTCCTGGTGGTGGGCGTCGTGGATTACGCCGTTCACCTGCTGTCACGGATCAAGATGCTGGTGCAGAAGGGCATCGAGATCGACGAGGCCATCCTGGCGGCCATGCAGGGCGTCGGGCGCTCGACGGTGGTCAACGTCGTGATCTTCTCGATGGGCTTTGTCGCGCTGCTGTTCTCCGCCTACAAACCCGTCATTGACCTGGGTGTATTGGTGATACTGGCGCTGTCATCCAGCGGCTTCATGACCATTTTGTTGGTCACGCTGATTTCGCCGTGGTTCTTTGCCTCGATTGTGCCGCAGCCAGCCGTGCAAGAGGGCGAGCAGCCGGGGGGTGGGGCTGTGCCAGGCTAAATCGCCGGGGCGCCTGCGTGCTGAAAACGGCACGGGGCGCCATGGCCGTTCAGGGGCGGCGGAGCGGATTCAGCGGGCTTTTTCCAGGTGTTCGAACTGGCATTGCATCTGAGCATCTTTGAGGCTCAGCTCAAACTCAACCAAGCCGTCATGCACTTGCTGCAAGGCCTGGATCTGCCCCATCAATTCCTGCTTTTTGTTATCGATGGCCTGCATGGCCAGATCCCAGGGCAGCTCCTGGCCGCGATGATCCTGCAGAATGGCCTGCATTTCCTTGAGCTTGAAACCGAGTTGCTGAGCGCATTTGATGAAGGTCAGCAGCTCTACGCTTTGCTGGCTGTAGATGCGGTACTTGCCTTCGCGTTGCGGGGGTGGCAACAGGCCGATTTCTTCGTAATGGCGGATGCTTTTGACGGTGGTGCCCGACAGCTGGGCGGCTTTGCCGATGTACATGAAAATCCCTTTTTTGGCGCATCAGAAGCGAAAAGATGTCGCGTGCTCGTACAGGCGCGCGACATTTTTGCACAAGCGTCAGGGGGTGGGAAGCCAGGCTGAACAAGGCATCACAGCAGGGAGGCTCGGCTGGGCAGCGCAGGGGCACGGCCTGACCGGGGCCGATCAGCGGCTGGCGACGGCCTGGACTTGCTTGAGCCAGGCTTCACGCTGTTCCGGCTTGGAGCCCAATACCGGACCGAAGGTCAGGGTTTTCAGGGGTTTTATGCCGCAGAACTCCAGGGTGGTCTTGCGCATTTGGTGCAGGCCCGGCATGCGATACACCCACCGGTAGTACCACGGCGGCGTGTCCATTGTCACCAAAAGGTGAGCGGTGCGGCCCTTGAGAAGCTTATCCGGGAAGGGCGAGCCCTTGCGGTACTTGAAGGCAAAACCGGGCAGAAACACGCGGTCGAAGAACCCCTTGAGCAATGCCGGAATGCCGCCCCACCAGATCGGGTACACCAATGTCAGGTGTTCGGCCCAGGTAATGTCGTTCTGTGCGTTGATCAAATCGGGCTCAAGCAACTGGATCTGGTTATAGCCATCGTGCAAGACCGGGTCGAAATCCAGGGTATCCAGGCGCAGCAGGCGCACCTCATGGCCTGCTTGCGTGGCAGCCTCGACATAACGTTCGGACACAGCGCCGCAAAAGCTGTCGTTCGAAGGGTGGCCGAGGATTACGAGCATGCGTTTGCGCTTCATGACAAACTCCAGGTAATGAAGTGCCAAGGGTAAAGTCTGCCCCTTACGGTAGAGTCAAGCCTTGCCGGTTAGCGGTAGAGACAAACAGTCCAGCAGCGCTCGGCTGGAGCCCGGCAAACCGTTGAATGAGGGGGCGCAGAAACGCAATGTGCGTTGAGCCCGCACTCGCACTTGCAAGCGCCAACCGGCTTGAAGGGCTTTCGCCTCCAGATAGACGGCGAGGGCACTGTTGGCGTTGAGGGCGACATAAGCGTGGCTGAGGGTGTCGTTGAACGTCAGGGGGGGGGCAGGACTAGAGCATGTTAAAGCCAGAAAAACCAGTGCTGCCCTGATGTTCAATAATCCTCGCCTACAAATCGAGCTTTTCTGAGCCCGGAAATCAGCCGTTGCCGGGTGCTGGGTGACTTGTCTGGATTTTCCCTAAAGACTCTCAGGGTCCCCAAAGAACATCTGTATCCGCGACCGCAGCCACCGCTCCGCCGGGTCATTGTCCTGTGCCCCGCGCCAGGCCATGTGCAGTTCGAAACTGCGCACGGGTATCGGCAAATCCTCGGCCCGCAAGCCGCCGGCGGCCGTCAGTGCATCCGCCGTGTAGTCCGGTACCGTCGCCACGATATCGGTACCTGCCAGCAAGCTCCCCAGCCCGTTGAACTGCGGTACCGCCAGCACCACGTGGCGCTTGCGGCCGATTTCTTCCAGGGCTTCGTCGATGAACCCGGACAAGTCCCCGGCAAACGACACCAGCGCATGGGGCCGGGCGCAGAAGTCATCCAGGGTGATGCTGCCGGGTACGCTGTCGGCGCGCAGCAGTTTCGGCATGCTGCGGCGCAACACCTTGCGCTTGGCGTTGGCCGGCAGTTCGCTGGTGTAGCTGACACCCACCGAAATCTCGCCCGAGGCCAGCAGGGTTGGCATCAGCAAGTAGTTGACCCGTCGCACCACCAGCACGATACCGGGTGCCTCGGCGCGAATGCGCTTGAGCAGTTGCGGCAGCAAGGCGAACTCGGCGTCGTCCGACAGGCCGATGCGGAACACCGCATTGCTGGTGGCCGGGTCGAATTCGGCGGCGCGGCTGACTGCCGTGGAAATCGAATCCAGTGCCGTTGACAGCAGGGCGAAGATCTCGTGGGCCCGTGCCGACGGCTCCATGCTGCGCCCTGTGCGCACGAACAGCGGGTCATCGAACAGGTTGCGCAGGCGCGACAGCGCCGCGCTGATGGCCGGTTGGCCGAGAAACAGTTTTTCTGCGGCACGGGTCACGCTGCGCTCGTGCATCAGCGTTTCGAACACGATCAGCAGGTTGAGGTCTACACGACGCAGGTCGTTTCGATTCATCGGTGCGCTTCGCCTAATGTGGGGCAGAGGTGAATCTTAAGGCCAAAGGCTGTTACCCTGCACGGGTTTAGGGGGACCAATCGCAGGGAAAGTCAGGTGCCCAATCGATGACAAGCATGTCGACTATTAATGCCCACTGATGGTCTAACGGGCAAAGCCCGGATAGAGTCAGTGGTAATTAGAGGTTCACAAAGGCGAGGTATGCGATGTCCCGCATGATCCGTTTCCACAAGTTCGGTGCTGCCGACGTGCTCCGTTGCGAAGAGCAGGCCGAACCGTCACCCGCTGCCGACGAGGTGCAGATCCGCGTCGAAGCGGTTGGCGTCAGCTGGTATGACGTGCTTTGGCGCCAGAATCTGGCACCGTCCCAGGCGCGTCTGCCAGCGGGGATCGGTCACGAAATGGCCGGGGTGGTGACTGCGGTCGGTGAAGGGGTCGATGACATTGCCGTCGGTGATCGGGTCGCCAGCTTCCCGGCCACCAGTGCCAACGACCACCCGGTGTACGGCGATGTCATCGTACTGCCCCGTACAGCCATCACGCGCTACCCGAATGTGCTCACCCCGATCGAGGCCAGCGTGCACTACACCCCGCTGCTGATCGCCTACTTCGCCTACGTCGACCTGGCACGGGCCAAGGCCGGGCAGACAGCACTGGTCACCGATGCCAGCCATTGCGCCGGGCCTGCCTTCGTGCAGCTGGGCAGGGCCCTGGGGCTGAAAGTGTTCGCCGCCACCAAGGAAGCGGCGCAGCGTGACTACCTGCTGGGCTTGGGCGCAGACAAAGTGATCGTCACCGAAGAGCAAGACCTGCTGCTGCAGATTGGCAAGTACACCGATGGCCGTGGTGTGGACATGGTGCTCGACGGCATGGGCGGCCCGCAGATGTCGCTGTTGGGTGATGTGCTGGCGCCGCGTGGCAGCCTGGTGCTGTACGGTCTGCAAGGCGGCAACCAGACGCCGTTCCCGGCCTGCGCGGCATTCCAGAAGAACATTCAGTTCTATGTGCACTGCATCGGTAATTTCACCGGCAAGCCAGAGCTTGGCATCAGCCAGGACCAGGTGGCACTGCAGCGTGCCTTGCGCGATATCAACCAGTTCACCGCCGATCAGCTGCTGACACCGCAGATCATCAAGGTGTACCCGTTCGAGCAGGTGGTCGAGGCGCATCGCTACATGGACCAATGCCCGTGCGGCGGGCGCGTCGTGCTGGACATGGCGCAACACTGACGGTGGGTGGCGCAAGCGGAAAACCCGGGCAATGTCCCGGGTTTTTTATGCGCGGAGTAAAGTGTTTCAACACTTAAAGTAGGACTGTTCCTACAATAAACCCAGATGTGGACTACATATAAGTCCGTAGCTTTCGGGCTGTCAGAAATATCCCGGCAAATAATCAGCCTTGAATGCTTTTGCCTTGCGAGTCACTGTGAACTGACACGGATGCTGAATGGTTTTTTTACCCTGAACTGTATCTTCAATTCATGCTGCCTCCCTCTCGATAATGGCCCAATGATAGTTTGTGCAAGGAACGTGGGATGAGCATGGCTATGCCTGATATAGAGCAGCATGTGACAGCGACAGGCCATCGCAGGGGTGGTTTCTTCTCGATGGCTTGGCGACAGTGAAGGGTTACGTCATTACTTTCATTTTGTTGTAAGAAATTTCTTCTAGGTAAGTTCGGCGCATGTTCACGTTCAAATGTTGGATACCGCATGCGCTGGCTGCATGAAGTTGATGAGGTGATTGCGTGACTGCTATTCACGACCAGGCGATGCATTATATCTACCAGCAAGTACTCGAGCGCTTGTTGAACCACATGTCCCAGGCCCAGCGCGCTTCCTTGCAGTTGCTGATACAACGCCTGTTGGTCGCTGCAGGCGGGCCGGAGTACATCGGTACTTTCAGCTTGCAGGTATTGCAAGGGAGCGACCGCCATAGCAGCCGGCTGCTGGCCATGTTGCGTGCCGCGCAACTGAGCATTGCCCTGCGTTCGCCGGTAACCTTCCAGCTGCGGGTATTGGTGGTCAGCCTGCCGGTTGCCGATAGCGCCACGCTGGAAGCTCACGAGCGCAGTTTTAGCGCGTTGTTCATGCAGGATGACCCGCGGGTGCAATTGCAGATGATCGAGGGGCGCGCAGTGGTGCCGTTCAGTCGTCGGCTCTCGGTAATGCCTGAGCGCTGGCTGCTGGCGAGGGACGCGATGTTGATGTTCGGCCACATGATCGATGCCAGGCCTGAAGCCCTGCTGGGCTGCCGCCTGCACCTGGAGCTGGCCGGGGCCGTGGGTCAGGCGCTGCAGGCAGCGGTGCCTCCCGATGCGTTGGTCACCGCCATGCCCGGGCTGCAGCGGCGCCGATACCTGGCGTGGGCCCGGCGTAGCCTGCGCCTGGCCGGCGTGCGTGGCTCGCATGCAGTGCACCAGTGCCTGGCGGCGCTGGCCCAAGGGCTGAGCCGATTGCACGGTGCTGTTGGGGGCGCACCGGGTGGTCAGCACGAGCCGGTTCCAGGCGCCGTACCGGAGCGCGCGCCGGTGCGGCTGATCGCTATTGATGACCTGTTGCCGCACTTGCTTGAAGAGCCGCAGCTTGACGCGATGCTGGGTTGTCACTTCGAGACGGCTGCGGATGCTTTGCCGCTGTCCGAATTCGTTGACTCGCTAGCCACGGCCCAGCTGCATGAACTGCGCGCCCGCAGTCTGGAGCCGCTGGCCGGGCGCCCAGCGCTGAGGCTGGCAGGGCAGGCGGGCGGCAGCAAGCAGCGTGACGCCGCGCCGTTGCTATTGGGCAAAGCCTACGGCATCAATCAGGCCCAACTGGTGTGCCTGCTGTTCAGCCCGTTTGCCAGGCAGGGGAAAAACCTCGAGCGGTTCTTGCAGTGTAGGCACGCCGACATGGTGGTGGCGTTGCCGTACCTGCACAGGGCCTTGCAAGGCAAACCCTGCCCCGATGCAGTCAAAGCCTGGCTGGTGAATACCAGTGGCTTGCCGTTGGGGCAACTGCGGCAAATTTATGATGGGCAGTTGCCGCTGGCGGGATGGCGCCTGCTTAACAACCTGGCCCGCCGCGATGTACACCTGAGGCTGCTGCCGCAGCTGGCGTTGGGGCGGCGGCGTGGTGTTGCGGGGCTGCCTTGATGGGGCGAGCGGCCCCAGGCGAGTTCGCGTATCGCAAGGTGTATCGCTACCTGGAAGCGTTGATCGAACAAGCTGCAGGCGTTGGCACATGCCGGTTGCCATCATTGCGTGAGCTGTCCCGGCGGCTGCGGGTGTCGTTGGCCACGGTACAAAGTGCCTACAGCCTGCTGGAAGAGGAGGGCCGTGTACACTGCCTGCCGAGGTCGGGCTATTACGTACAGAGCGGTGGCAAAGATCAGGCCGTGGCCGTGGCCCGGCAGCCTCCCTTGCCGACGCAGCCACTGTTGGAGCGCATGCTGCTTGGTCACGAACGGCGTTTGGCCCGTCAGCGTGATCGCAGCGTTGCGTCCTGGGAAGCGCTGGGTAGCGCCCGTTTGCGCAATGCTGTGGCTGAGCGATACACCCGCTGCTCCAACCAGTACTGGCATGCCGATGATGTCCAGCTAGCCCCCGATGTGCTGGCGGTGCTGGAGACGCTGCTTGCGGCGCTGGCCCTGCAAGGTGGTACCGCATTGGTGCATTCGCCTTGTTGCTGGCAAGTGTTGCGCGCCCTGGCGCGTGCCGGCATGCGCGTGCTGGAAACACCACTGGATGCCCGTGGCAACCCCGAGCTGCACGCGTTGGCCAAGCTGCTGGGTAGCGAGCCGGTAAGCCTGCTGGTCATGCCGTCTTGCCTGGGCATGCCACAAGGGCAGCTGGTTTCACCGTATTACCAGCAGCAGCTTGGTCTTTTGCTTGGCCAGCACCCTGTATGGCTGCTGGAAAACGACCTGGACAGCGAGCTCTGTTACGACGGGCCGCCGAGCACACGCCTGCGTGACTGGATCGACCCGCGCTGGCTTCTGGTGATGGGCACGTTCGAGGCCGCAGTGGGGGCAGAGGCGCCGTATGCCTATTTACTGAGCCGTGACACCGTATTGGCCAAGGCATTCGCTGAACGGGCGTTTCGGCTTGCGCCGCTACGTTTGCAGGCGCTTGCTCACATGCTCGGCAAGGGGGAAATCGAAACGCAGCTGGTACAGCAACGCACAGACTTGCAAAGGCGTACGCAATACCTGGCGCATGTACTGCAGTCGCAATTCGGTCAACGGGTGGTCTTCGACATGCCGCAAGGTGGGCAAATGCTGTGGGTGAGCTTTTGCCAGCCGCTGGCGTGGGACGGTATTGCCGCAGCGTTGGCAGGCTCTGCATTGCACGCACTACCGGGCGAGCAGTTCGGCCTGCCGGGGCATTACCCTCAACACCTTGCGCTGATCTGGCTGGGGGGGCGCCCGGATGAACTGCAACTGGCGGTAAGGCGACTGGCGCAGGCGCTTGAGGTGCGCTGCGGGCGAAACACCCGCTTCTCAAGTTGAAATCAAGACGCTTGCAGGCGCCGCCAAGTGCTGCGAGAGGGCCGACAAGTGAAATCACGGCCTGAAGATCTCAAGGCTCACTCGCAGCACAGAAGCCACCTGCAGGGGGCGTAAATTGAGTACGCCTCAGGGTTGCTCTTGCCCTTGACGCAAACGGGTACTGACCAGCGCCGCACATACCAGCAACGCTGCAATGATCCACAACCCGTTGCGGGTGCTGCCGGTGGTCTGCTCGATCAGGCCCATCACCGACGGCCCGACGAAGCCGCCAAACAGACCGCAAGTGGTGACGAAGGCCAGGCCCGCCGCCAACGCGCTGCCGCTCAGTCGGCTGGAGGGGAAGACGAAGATGATCGACTGCACCACGAACAGCATCAGCGCGGTCAGGGAAAACCCGATCAGGCCGATGAACGAGTTGGCCAGCGATGCCAGCAGCAATCCGGCCGCCATGGTCAGCAGGCCAAAGAACAGCAGGGTGCGGCAGCGGCGCGGCGAGGTGGCCAGGCGTGGGAAGGTCGCAGCACCCATGGCTGCTGCAATCCACGGCACCGCTGTCAACAGGCCGACCTGGAAGGGCGAAAGCGCAGCGTAGGTGCCGATAATGCCCGGCAGGAAGAAAATCACCGTGTAGATGGTGATCTGGTGCACGAAGTAGACCACGATCGCCAGCCAGATCTGCCGGTCGCGGAACATCTGCCCCAGCTTGCTCTGCTGCGGTGCGGCCGCCTGCTCTGCGGCCAGGCGGCGCTCGATGTCCTGGGCGTCGGCAGCCGTCAGCCAAGGCGCCGAGGCTGGACCGTCCGGCAGCTTCCTCCACACCACATAGGCCAGGGCTACGGCGGGCAGGCCTTCGAGCACGAACAGCCATTGCCAGCCATGCCAGCCCAGTACACCGTCCAGCTCCAGCAGGGCACCGCCCAGCGGGCCGCTAAGGATGTTGGCAAGGCACACACCCAGCAGGAAGTACCCCGTGGCACGGGCGCGTTGTTCGCGGTCGAACCAGTAGGTCAGGTACAGCATTACCCCGGGGAACAGGCCAGCTTCGGCGACCCCCAGCAGCAGGCGCATGATGTAGAACGAGGTTTCACCCTGAACGAAGGCCATGCCTGCCGAGAGCAAACCCCAGGTAATCATGATACGGGTGATCCAGAAGCGCGCGCCCACCCGGTGCATGATCAGGTTGCTGGGCACTTCGGCCAAGGCATAGGTGAGGAAGAATAAGCCCGCGCCCAGGCCATAGGCGGCTACCGAAAGGCCCAGGTCGATGCCCATGCTGGCTTTCGCCAGGGCGATGTTGGTGCGGTCAAGAAAGCTCATCACGTAGACGACGATGAGCAGTGGCATCAATTTGCGTAGCAGCAGGCCGTTCAAGCGCTGCTCATGGGTGGTGGCTGGGGCGCAAGCCGCTGCGCGGGTGAGGGTTGTCATTGTTTTTTTCCCCGTGAAAAGTGCTGGTGGTGTGCCGCGCAGCAGCGGCACACTCAGGTCTGTGGGTCAGGAACGGTTGATGTCGAGCCACACTGCGCCGTTGGGGTACTGATAACGTTCCAGGGTCTCAGCGTGCATCTCGATGCTGTAGCCAGGGCGTTGTGGCGGCATGTAGCGCCCGCGATGGATCACCACCGGGTCGATGAAGTGCTCGTGCAGGTGGTCGACGTACTCCAGCACCCGGTTGTGCAGCGAGGCAGACACCGCGATGTAGTCGAAAAGCGCGATGTTCTGCACATACTCGCACAGCCCGACGCCACCGCCGTGCGGGCAGACCGGCACGTCGTACTTGGCGGCCATCAGCAGCACGATCAGGACCTCGTTAAGGCCGCCCAGGCGGGCTGCGTCCAGCTGGCAGAAGTCCAGTGCACCGGCCTGGAACATCTGCTTGAACATCACCCGGTTGTGGCAGTGCTCACCGGTGGCGACACCGATTGGCGCAATGCGCTGGCGAATGGTGGCGTGGCCGAGAATGTCATCGGGACTGGTCGGTTCTTCGATCCAAAGCGGTTCGAAGGCGGCCAGGCGGCGCATGTTGGCCACCGACTCTTCGACGCCCCACACTTGGTTGGCATCCATCATCAGGGTGCGTTCCCAGCCTATTTCGTCGCGCAGGATGCTGGCGCGGCGGATGTCTTCTTCCAGGTCGGCCCCGATCTTCTGTTTGACGTGGGTCCAGCCGTCTGCCACGGCCTCGCGGGCCAGTTTGCGCATTTTCTCTTCGCTGTAGCCCAGCCAGCCCGGGGCAGTGGTGTACCCGGGGTAGCCTTCACGCAGCATGTGTGCCTCGCGCTGGGCTTTGCCCGGCGCCTGGCGGCGCAGCAGGGCGATGGCCTCTTCGGGGGTGAGCACGTCGGTGACGTAGCTGAAGTCCAGGCAGCGCACCAGCTGCTCTGGCGTCATGTCGGCCAGCAGTTTCCAAACGGGCTTGCCCTCGTGCTTGGCCCACAGGTCCCACACCGCGTTGATGATGGCGGCGGTGGCCAGGTGGATCACGCCCTTTTCCGGGCCCAGCCAGCGCAACTGGCTGTCGCTGACGGTAAAGCGATGCCAGAAAGCGCCCATGTCGGCGCTGATTTCTTCGAGCGTAAGGCCGACGATCAAGGGGGCCAGCGACTGCACCGCTGCCGCGCATATCTCGTTGCCACGGCCAATGGTGAAGGTCAGGCCGTGGCCTTCGAGGGCTGCAGCGTCGGTGTGCAGCACCACGTAGGCCGCCGAATAGTCGGGGGCACTGTTCATGGCGTCGGAGCCATCCAGCGACAGCGAAGTGGGGAAACGGATATCGCGAACGCTCAGGTGGGTAATGCGTATGCTCATGGTCGACTCTTGTTCTGTTCAGGCACAGGGAGAGCTGACTGTAGGTTGTCGAGCGATACAGGCATAATCGCCAAATCTTAATCAGTGATACCGGATTCGATATGTCTCGCTTGCCACCTGACAAGGCCCAGGCGCCTGCCAGCCTCGGTGCCTTGAAGATTTCCAGCCGTCAGATCACGTTGCTCAATGCCCTGGGCGAATTCGGCAACCTGCGCCGCGCCGCCGCCGCGATGCACACCACGCAACCGGCCGCCAGCCTGTTGCTACAGCAGCTTGAGGAGCGCCTGGGGGTACGTTTGTTCGAGCGCCTGCCCCGGGGGATGCAAGCGACGCTGTATGGCGAGGTGATGATTCGCTATGCGCAAAACGCATTGCATGAGTTCGATCATGCCCAGGCGCAAATCGCCGAACTGGCGCGCGGGGCGTTGGGCCTGGTGCGGGTGGGCAGCGTCATGGGCCCGGTACCGGGCGTGCTGACCAAGGCGGTGCTGGCCTACAAGCGTGACCAGCCCAAGGTGCGTATCTCGCTGGAAGTGGGCACCAGCGACACCTTGCTGCCGGCCTTGCTACGCGGTGATTTCGATATGGTGGTGGGGCGCCTGCCGGACCAGAGCGACAGCCAGGAACTGAATATCGAGCTGTTCGACGGCGGTGAGCAGATGCGCGTAATTGCTCGCGCAGGTCATCCCTTGGCGACAGCCACAGGGCTGCAGCTGGCCGACCTGGTGAGCTTGACGTGGATCTTGCACCCCATCGGCAGCCCGATGCGCCGTCGCGTCGAAAGCGCATTGCAGGCCGGTGGCATGGTGCAGTCGCTGGATATCGTCGAAACCGCTTCGATCCTGGCGACCACTGCCATGCTCGAAGCGTCCGAAATGATTGCGGTGGTGCCCAATGACGTGGCCCAGCATTATGCCCGCTATGGCATGGTCGCCGTCCTGCCGGTGGAGTTGCCACTGGCGATGGCCAACCTCGGCGTGCTGACCCTGCGCTCGCGGCCCAACTCGGTTGCCCTTGATACCTTGCTGCGTTACCTGCGGGCACAATAACTTTCACCTGCATGAGGCCCTGCGTCTATGCCGCCGGACATGACCCATTCCAGCTTTTGCAACTGGATCCGCTACAAGCACCTGGTGTTGATCGACACGCTGGCGCGCACGCGCAACATGCACGCCACCGCCACGCGCATGAACCTCAGCCAGCCGGCGCTCAGCAAAATGCTGCGTGACCTTGAGGAGCAGTTCGGCTTTGCCCTGTTCGAGCGTCTGCCTCGCAGCATGCCACCCACCGAGTTGGGTGAATACGTGGTGCGGTACGCCCAGGGTGCCCTGGCCGAGTCGCAACAGTTCGTCGACCAGGTCAACCGCCTGCGCAACGGCGGGCACGGTTTCATTCGGGTTGGCGGGATCTTTGCCGCGACCGCATTGGTATTGCCGCAGGCCATCGCCGCCATCAAGGCGCGAAGCCCGTTACTGTCGATTGAAGTGGTGGAGCATTCCAGCGATCACCTGCTGACCATGCTCGAGCAGAACAAGCTGGACATCATGATTGGCCGCTTCACCGAGGAACGCTTCGGTCAGCTGTTCGACTTCCAGCCGCTGGAGCCTGAACCCTTCAGCCTGGTGGTGAACAGCGAGCACCCGCTCAACCGGCTCGACAACACACCGCTTGAGGCGCTAGGCGATTGGCCGTGGGTGCTGTACCCGGTGGGTACGCCGATCCGCAACCGCCTGGAGCAGGCGTTCCGAGTGGCCGGAATCGCCACGCCTGCCGACTGCGTGGAGACCATCTCCATGCCCATGTTCCTGCAGTTGCTGCAATCGGCACCGATGATTGCCATGCTGCCGCGCTCGATGGTGGCCGCGCAGTTGGCCAGCGGGCAGTTCAAGGAGCTGCGCAGCCCTTTGCAGGTGCCCGCGCTGGAGTATGGTGTGGTCACCCGCAAGGATGAACCGCTGAGCGCCTCCGCCAGGGCGTTTGTCGAGATTCTGCTGGAGGGCGCGCAGCGACGGCGGCAATCTCCGGCAGATGCTGCGTTCCACCCCTAGCCGATTTAAGATCACGCACCCAAATACCCTTGCGATAACTCCAGGTTATCGCTCGATCGGATCATCTCATTGGGAATGCGGCACCAGGCTTCTTACAGTGGCGACAGCCATAACAAGAAGTCAGCCGCTCCGCCCTGAGAGGTCCCATGCAACTGATTGCCAAATCCGGTGACCCCGCCGTCATCCGCCTCAACCCTTTGGACAACGTCGTCATCGCCCGCCAGGCCCTGGCGCCGGGCGTGCGCCTGGATGCCGAGGCGATTACCGTGCGCCAGCCCATCCCTTCAGGCCACAAGCTCGCCACCGAGCCTGTGGCGCAAGGCCAGCCGTTGCGCCGTTACGGGCAGATCATCGGGTTTGCGTCCCAGGCGATCGACGCTGGCGACCATGTGCACGTGCACAACGTGCAGATGGGCGATTTTGCCCGCGACTACGCGTTTGGTGTCGATACCCGCAGCCTGCCAGGCTGCGCCGCGCAGTTCCAGGGCATCGTGCGCGCCGATGGCCGTGTCGCTACCCGCAACTACATCGGCATTCTCACCTCGGTGAACTGTTCGGCAACCGTGGCCCGGGCCGTGGCCGACCATTTCCGCCGTGACATTCACCCCGAGGTGCTGGCCGACTACCCGAATGTCGACGGTGTGGTCGCCCTGACCCACGGTGCCGGCTGCGCAGTGGACCCGAGCGGTGAAGCCTTGGGCCTGCTGCGCCGCACCCTGGCCGGGTACGCCGTCCACCCCAACTTCGCTGCCGTGCTGATCATCGGCCTGGGCTGCGAAACCAACCAGATCGAAACCCTGCTGGAAACCCAGGGCCTGCAGGCGAGTGCGCAACTGCGCGCCTTTACCATCCAAGGGATCGGGGGCACCTCGAAAACCATCGCTGCCGGTATCGCCCAGGTCAAGGCGCTGTTGGCCGAGGCCAATCAGGTACGGCGCCAGCCGGTCAGTGCCCGCCACCTGGTGGTCGGCCTGCAGTGCGGCGGCTCAGATGGCTATTCGGGGATCACCGCCAACCCGGCACTGGGCAATGCCGTTGACCGCCTGGTGGCCGCCGGTGGTACCGCCATTCTCTCCGAAACCCCGGAAATCTATGGTGCCGAGCACTTGCTCACGCGCCGCGCGGTAAGCCGTGAGGTGGGGGAGAAGCTGGTGGCGCGCATTCGCTGGTGGGAAGACTACTGCCAGCGTATGAACGCCGAATTGAACAACAACCCCTCGGCCGGCAACAAGGCCGGGGGGCTGACCACTATCCTCGAGAAATCCCTGGGCGCAGTGGCCAAGGCAGGTTCCAGCAACCTGGTCGATGTGTATCAGTACGCGCAAGCCGTGCGTGCCCAGGGCCTGGTGTTCATGGACACCCCCGGCTACGACCCGGTCTCGGCCACCGGTCAGGTGGCCGGCGGGGCCAACCTGATCGCCTTCACCACCGGCCGCGGCTCGGCCTACGGCTGTGCCCCGGCGCCATCGATCAAGCTGGCAACCAACAACCGGTTGTTCGAGCACCAGCAAGAGGACATGGACGTCAATTGTGGCGGCATCGCCGATGGCTCCACCAGCATCGAAGAGCGCGGCGCATTCATCTTCGAGCAGATGCTGCGCATTGCCTCCGGGGAACGCAGCAAGAGCGAACAGCACGGCTACGGGCAAAACGAGTTCGTCCCGTGGCAGATCGGCGCCGTGACCTGATTGACCGCTCCCGTCCCATTTGCGAGGCAACTGCAATGATTCAAACCACACGGTACAACGTGCAAACGCTTACCACGTTTGTCGAGCAACTGTTCATGAAAGCCGGAGCCGACGTGGAGGTCGCCCAGGTGGTGACCCGGGTGCTGCTCGAAGGCGAACTG
The DNA here is from genome assembly GCF_058782925.1 of Pseudomonas sp. FW305-E2. Taxonomy (NCBI): domain Bacteria; kingdom Pseudomonadati; phylum Pseudomonadota; class Gammaproteobacteria; order Pseudomonadales; family Pseudomonadaceae; genus Pseudomonas; species Pseudomonas sp. FW305-E2. The sequence goes on from NZ_JBYSYE010000002.1 coordinate 132,435, forward strand.
CTCGGCCACCGTACCCATGGCCTCAACCTGGTCAGCCGCTACATCGACGGCGTGCTCAGCGGGCAGGTCAAGGCCCGCGCGCAGGCACTGGAACAGGTCGCCGACAGTGGTGTTTCCAGCCTGTTCGACGGCCACTACGTGTTGGGGCCCTATTGCGTCAGCCGGGCACTGGATTGCGCGGCCGCGGGCGCGACCAAGCAGGGCATCGGTATTGCGGTAGTACGCCGCGCTGCCCATATCGGCTGCCTGGCCGCCTACCTCAAGCCATACACCGACCAAGGGTTGCTGGCCATCGTCTACTCGTCGGATCCGTCGGTGGGGTTGGTCTGTGCTCATGGTGGCATCGACCCGGTGTACACCCCCAACCCGATTGCTGCCGGTATCCCGACCCAGGGTGAGCCGATCCTGCTGGACGTCAGCATGTCCACCGTTACCCTCGGCCTGGTCGGCCAATGCCGCGATGCCGGCCGACGTCTGCCGCACCCGGTGCTGGTGAGCAATGACGGGCAGCTCAGCGATGACCCGGGCGATTTCTTTACCCGCCCGCAAGGCAGCATCCTGCCGCTCGGCGGCCAGGCCTTTGGCCATAAAGGGTTTGCCCTTGCGCTGTTGGTCGAAGCCCTCACCTCGGGGCTGGCCGGCCATGGGCGCAAGGATGCACCGGATCAGTGGGGCGCCTCGGCCACTGCGCTGGTGATTGACCCGCGCATGTTCGGCGGCCTGGAGGCGTTCCTCGACGAAACCAGCTTCCTGGGGGGATTGGTTCTGGCAAGCCGCCCGCTCGACCCCGAACGCCCGGTACGCCTGCCCGGGCAAGCAGGCCTTGCCCTGCGTCGCCAGGCCGTGGAACAGGGCGTGAGCCTTTCGCCGCAGTTGATAGCCGACCTTGAGCGTGTGGCTGGGCAGTTGCAACTGCCGGGACTTTTCCAATGATGCACAGCAAGGGAACACAGATGACTGATCGAACGAACGCCAATCAACCGCTGCCAGTGAACCATGATGCCAGCGTTTTCGACAGCGGCAGCTGGGTAGGGCGCGTCTGGTTGCCGGAGCAGGGGCCGGCGGTGGTGCTGGTGAAAGCCGGCGCTGTCTACGACATCAGCACCCACGTGGCGACCGTCTCGGCGCTGCTGGAAGTGGACGATCCGGTGGCCTACCTGCGTGCCTTGCCGCTGGCCGAACCCTTGATTGCGCTGCCGGCATTGCTGGACAACAGCGATCCTGCACGGCGCACCCCGCACCAGCCGTGGCTGCTGGCGCCGATCGACCTGCAAGCGGTGAAGGCCGCTGGTGTGACCTTCGCCACCAGCCTGCTGGAGCGTGTGGTAGAAGAACAGGCCAAGGGCGACCCGGCCAAGGCCGACGCCATCCGTGACACCCTGGCCAGCCGCATCGGCGCCGACCTGTCGCAGATCGTGCCCGGCTCGGCTCAGGCCGAAGCGCTGCGCAAGGTGCTGGTAGAGCAAGGCCTGTGGTCGCAGTACCTGGAGGTGGGTATAGGCCCGGATGCCGAAGTGTTCACCAAGGCCCAACCGCTGTCCGCGGTTGGCCACGGCGCCGACATCGGCATCCACCCCAAGTCCAGCTGGAACAACCCAGAACCGGAAGTGGTGCTGGCTGTGTCGAGCAATGGCAGCATCAAGGGCGCCATGCTCGGCAACGACGTCAACCTGCGTGACTTCGAAGGGCGTAGCGCGTTGCTGCTGTCCAAGGCCAAGGACAACAACGCCTCCACTGCACTGGGCCCGCTGCTGCGGTTGTTTGACGAAAGCTTCGGCCTGGACGATGTGCGTGCTGCCGAGGTGGACCTGCGGGTGGAAGGCGAGGACGGCATTATCCTCTCCGGGCGCAGTTCCATGCGCCAGATCAGCCGTGACCCGCAAGACCTGGTGCAGCAAACCCTCAACGAAAACCACCAGTACCCTGACGGCCTGGTGCTGTTCCTCGGTACCCTGTTCGCCCCCAAGCAGGACCGCGATCAGCCGGGTAACGGCTTTACCCACAAACCGGGTGACGTGGTGAGCATCAGCAACCCGCAACTGGGTACCCTGTGCAACCGCGTGACCACCAGCGATCTGGCACCGCAGTGGGACTTCGGCCTGCGCGCGTTGATCGACAACCTCGGCCGGCGTGGCCTGCTGGAGGTCGCGGCCACCGCCCGCCCGCTTTGAACGGCTCGCTGCGTCAGGGAGGGGCGCAGCATCATCGAGGGATCGTCAAGGCGCTGACAGCGCGGCAACAATAATAATAAAGGTCATCACATGAACCCAATGAAGAAGTACCAGCGCATTACCGTCGTGTTCCTGCTGCTGATCGGCATCGTCAACTACCTGGACCGTAGTGCGCTGTCGATCGCCAACACCTCCATCCAGAAAGACATGATGATCAGCCCGTCGCAGATGGGCATCCTGTTGTCGGCGTTTTCCATTGCCTATGCCTTTGCCCAGTTGCCAATGGGCATGATCATCGACCGCCTGGGCAGCAAGATCGCCCTCGGCGCCTCGTTGCTGGGCTGGTCGGTTGCCCAGGCGGCGTTTGGCATGGTCAACAGTTTTGCCGGTTTCATGGGCCTGCGGGTGTTGCTGGGGATTGGCGAAGCGCCGATGTTCCCATCGGCGGCCAAGGCATTGTCGGAGTGGTTCGACGCCAACGAGCGCGGCACCCCGACCGGTGTGGTCTGGTCGTCGACCTGTCTTGGCCCCTGCCTGGCGCCGCCGTTGCTGACGCTGTTCATGGTCAACTTTGGCTGGCGCGGCATGTTCATCATCACCGGCGTGATCGGCGTGGTACTGGCGCTGTGCTGGCTGACCTTCTACAAGAGCAAGGCCCGTTTTCTGGCAGAGCTTGCCGCCGAGGGCAAACCGCTGCCGAGTGAGCGCCAGGCTGCGGCCGCCACGGCAACCGCGCCGAAGGCTTCGTACTTTGCCGGCTGGCTTGATCTGTTCAAGCACCGCAGTACCTGGGGCGCGGTGTTGGGTTTCATGGGGGTGATCTACATGCTCTGGCTGCACTTGACCTGGCTGCCGGGCTACTTCGAGCGCGAGCATGGTCTGGACCTGTACAAGACCGCCTGGGTGGTGTCGCTGGCGTATGGCTTCGGTGCGGCGGGTACCATCGTTGCCGGGCGCTTCTGTGACTGGCTGGTAAGGCGTGGCATGAGCGTGCTGGGCAGCCGCAAGTTCAGTGTCATCACTGGCCTGCTGCTGGCAGCGCTGTTCACCTTGCCACTGTCGTTCGTCACCGGCCTGACGGGGTGCATCATGCTGCTTTGCCTGGCGCTGTTCAGCATCAATATGGCCAGTGCCACCGCCTGGATGATCGTCAATACCATTGTCGACAGCCAGCGCGTGGCCTCGTTTGGCTCGATCCAGAACTTCGGCGGTTACATCGCAGGCTCGGTGGCACCGATCGCGACGGGCTTCAGCATCCAGTACTCGGGCTCGTTCACCACGGCGTTCATGATCAGCGCGGTGGTGGCGCTGTGCTCGGCGGTGGCGTATTTCCTGCTGCTTCAGGCGCCCATTGGCAGTGCCAGGGTCGAGGCGGGCGGGATGGCTGGCGCAACTGAACAGGCGTGAACGCTACGGGGGCTGCAGTGCAGCCCCTGAACCCTTGGTTGATTGTGACGCGACCCGCGGCGCTTGTCATGGAGGGGTATCTGTATGTATAAACAGTGCCTGTTGCCGCCATCTGACTTCCGCCCGTGATCGCCCATTCCGTCGACGACCCGTTCTACTACCTGCATAACTTCCGCCAGGTCGTGCTGTGGGTCGAACAGCGCTACCAGGACCTGCTCGATGACCAGGAACTGGCCTTCATCCGTGCCTTCAGTCAACTGCAAGCGCCAGCCCAGGCCTTGATGGTGCGCATGGTGATGCGCAAAGGCGAGTTGTTTCGCAGCGATCGGCTCGACTACGCCGAAATCGGCGATACTGCACTGGCGCTGCAGCCGTTGCTGGCCCTCGGCTGGGTACGGGAGCCCGAGCAACTGGACCTTGAACAGCTGTTCGCGTTGCTGCGCAAGGAAGAACTGGCCCGCTGCTTCGCCCGGCAACTGAACCGCCCGCGCGCGGCCAAGCATGAGTTGTTGGCACAGCTGCAACCCCTGGCGCTGGCGGCCCGGTCACTGGTCGAGTGGTTTCCTGACAGCGAGGTGCGCATCCTCCAGTGGTGCCTGCAACCTCTGTGCGACCGCATGCGCCTGCTGTTCTTCGGCAACCTGTACCAGGACTGGTCAGACTTCGTCCTTGCCGACCTGGGCTTGCTGCGTTACGAGCAGGTGCCGTTCAGCTCCGATTCGCGTGCCTTGCAGCAACGTGACGATGTCGACCTGGCCATGGCGCTGCACCAGTGCGCCGAGCGCCTGGAGCAGGGCGGCGACCCGCTGCCGATCCTTGCCACCCTGCAGGGTCTGCACAGCAGCAACCCCTGGCTGGCCCGGCGCCATGCACGACTGCAATTCGCCGTGGGCCAACAATGCGAACGCCTGGGTGAATGGGACCTGGCCACGACGGTGTATGCGCAATGCAACCATCCCCAGGCGCGCATTCGCCAGGTGAGGGTGCTGGAGCGCACCGAACAGTGGCACCAGGCCCATGCACTGGCGGTGCAACTGGCTGCGGCACCTGCCAACGCGCTGGAGGTGCAGGCGCTGCAGCGCATGCTGCCACGCCTGGCGCGCAAACTCGGCGGCCCGCCACAGCGGCGCCAGCGCACCACGCCGCTGGAACTGATCGAGCTCGAACTGCCCCGCGGGGACGCTGCACTGGGCGTTGAAGAAGCCGTGCGTCAGCACCTGATGCAAGAGGGGGGGCAGGCGCATTACGTGGAAAACACGCTGTTCAACAGCCTGTTTGGCCTGTTGTGCTGGGAGGCCATCTTCGCCCCGGTGCCCGGCGCATTCTTCAACCCGTTCCAGGCCGCGCCACAGGACCTGCACGACAGCGACTTCCAGCAACGGCGCAGTGCACTGTTCGAACGCTGCCTCGGGAGGCTCGACGAGGGTAGCCATCGCCAGGCGATTCTCGACTGCTACGTGGCCAAACAGGGGCTGCAGTCGCCGTTCGTGTTCTGGTCCATGCTCAGCGAGGAACTGCTGGAGCAGGCCTTGGCTTGCCTGCCGGCCGCGGCGCTCAAGCAATGTTTCCTGCGCCTGTTGCAGGACATTCGCAACAACCGTACCGGCATGCCCGACCTGATTCAGTTCTGGCCCGAGCAGGGCCGTTATCGCATGGTCGAGGTCAAGGGGCCCGGTGACCGCCTGCAGGACAATCAGCTGCGCTGGCTGGAGTTCTGCAGGCAGCACGGCCTTCCGGTCGCGGTGTGCCACGTGCGCTGGAGCGAAACGCCTTGAGCTACAGCGTAGCGGTGCGCGCCTTGTGTGAGTTCAGCGCCAAGGTCGGTGACCTGGACCTGCGCTTCACGCCATCGCCCACCGCCCAGGAGGGTATCGAAGGGCATCAGCGGGTGGTGGCGCGGCGGGCTGCTGGCTACGAGTCGGAAATCGCCCTTGAAGGCCGGTTCGAAACCCTCAGGGTGCGGGGCCGCGCCGATGGCTATGACCCTGGCAGCAATCGCCTGGAAGAGATCAAGACGCACCGTGGCGACCTGGCGCGTCAACCGGCCAATCACCGTCAGTTGCACTGGGCACAGGCCAAGGTTTATGGCTGGTTGATGTGCCAGGCACGACAACTGCCCGCCATCGAGGTGGCGCTGGTGTACCTCGACGTGGACAGCGACAGCCAGACGCTGTTCACGGAGCACTGTTCGGCTGCCGAGCTGCAGGCCTTCTTCGAAACCCAGTGCCAGCGCTTTCTGGGCTGGGCCCGATCGCAGCAACGACGCCTGGCCGACCGTGACCAAGGCCTGCTGGCGCTGAGTTTCCCCTACCCACAGTTCCGAAAGGGCCAGCGGCAGTTGGCTGAAACCTTATACAAAGCGGTGAGCACCGGCCGTTGCCTGATGGCCCAGGCCAGCACCGGCATTGGCAAAACCCTTGGTACCTTGTTCCCGCTGCTGAAGGCCATGGTGCCGCAGCAGCTGGACAAGCTGTTTTTTCTCACCGCCAAGACACCAGGCCGGGCACTCGCCCTGGATGCCCTGCGCCAGATCACCGAGGCCACGCCGCAACCTGCCCTGCGCACATTGGAGTTGATCGCCCGCGACAAAGCCTGTGAGTACCCGGACAAGGCCTGTCATGGTGAGTCCTGCCCATTGGCCGCAGGTTTCTACGACCGTTTGCCGGCTGCGCGCGAGGCTGCGGCAGCACTGCCGTTGCTCGACCGCGCCAACCTGCGTGAAGTGGCCTTGGCGCACCAGGTGTGCCCGTACTACCTGGGCCAGGAGATGGCGCGCTGGGCCGACGTGCTGGTCGCCGACTACAACTACTACTTCGATGCGCATGCTTTGCTGTTCGGCCTGACCCAGCTCAACCAGTGGCGAGTGGCAGTACTGGTGGACGAAGCGCATAACCTGGTCGAGCGTGGGCGCGGCATGTACAGCGCCACCCTTGACCAGGGCCAGCTGCTGGCGTTGCGCCAGAGCAAACCGCCTGGGCTGGTCAGTGCGCTGGACCGCCTGAACAGGCAGTGGAACGCCCTGTATAAAGAGCAGCGTGCGCCGTACCAGGCCAGCGAGTCGCTGCCCGAAGGCCTGCTGCGCGCCCTGCAGCAGTGCGTCGGGGTGATTCAGGAACAGATGAACCAGGCCCCCACGCACATCGACCCCCAGGTGTTGCAGTTCTACTATCAGGCCTTGCAGTTCTGCCGGGTTGCCGAGCTGTTCGACGAGCACTTTCTGTTCGACATCAGCCAGCGCCAGGGCCCGCGCAAGCGGCGGCTGGCCACGCTGTGCCTGCGCAATGTCACCCCGGCGCGGCTGCTGGCACCACGCATGCAGGCGGCGCGCAGTGTGACGCTGTTTTCCGCCACGTTGAGCCCACGGCACTTCTACAGCGACCTGCTGGGCATGCCAGCCGATACCGCTTGGCTGGACGTGGCCGCGCCGTTCCGTGCCGAACAGCTGGAGGTGCGCATTGCCAGCCAGGTGTCCACCCGTTACCAGCAGCGCCAAGCCTCCCTGGCGCCGATCGTTGACCTGATTGCCCGGCAGTATGAGCGTATGCCGGGTAACTACCTGGCGTTCTTCAGCAGTTTCGAATACCTGCAACAGGTGGCAGGGCTGTTGGCCGAGCAGCATGGGCAGATTCCGCTGTGGTCACAGGAGCCGGGTATGGACGAGGCAGCTCGCCAGGCATTTCTCGATCGCTTTGTCGCCGATGGCCGAGGTGTGGGCTTTGCTGTATTGGGCGGCGCTTTCGGCGAAGGGGTGGATTTGCCCGGCACGCGGCTGATTGGTGCGTTTGTCGCTACCCTGGGGCTGCCTCAGGTCAACCCGGTCAACGAGCAGTTCAAACAGCGCCTGGGGCGGCAATTTGGCGCGGGTTTCGATTACGCGTACCTCTACCCGGGCGTGCGCAAGGTGATCCAGGCGGCGGGCCGGGTTATTCGGGGTGACCAGGACCGTGGCGTACTGGTGCTGATTGACGAACGCTTCGCCGAGCCCCGGGTGCAGCAGATGTTTCCAGGGTGGTGGGCGGCGGCTATTGTCTAGCGGTCTTTCGCCTTTGACGATCAGTCGCAATCAGGGGGGATCAAACCATCCACCAAGTTCCCCTCATGGCACACCGCCGCAAGGCGGCCCAAGCACGTCAACCGGGCATTCCGTCTGCCCGGGGCCGGAGCAGGATGGGCAGGTAATGGCGCAGGAACAGCAACAGCGCCAGGCTCCAGCACAGTGCCGAAACGCTTACCCCCAGCGATGTGAACAGCGGCAGAATCACCCGGGCCAAGGTCGCCAGTTGCATCAGGGCAAAGGCCCAGGCAATGCTGGTCGGCACCTGCAATGGCCTGCCGGTGTGGCCCAGGCTGACCCGCGCCATCATGGCCAGGATCAGCCCGGTCATGGCGCCAACGGTCAGCGCGTGGGTCACCAGGCTCGGGCTCAGGGCCACCCCGCTATGCCACAACGCCATGCCCAGGCAGGCCAGGGCGAGCCAGGCGTAGGCCAGGTGTAGCGACCACAGCAACGGTACGCGCCACAGGCCACGGTCATGCCACAGCACCAGTCGGGTCGCGTGCAGCGCGAACAAGGCAAAAAACAGCACCGCCAAATTTGCTTGCGGCGTATCGGCCAGGCCGGTGGCAAACGCCAGCGGTACTGCGACGCTGAGCAACAGGCAGGCTCGGTCCAGCCATGGGCGGGCAGGGGCCGCGTCAAGGTGACCCAGGCCACGGCGGGTAAAGAAGGGTATGACCCGGCCGCCGAGTACGGTCATCATCGCCGTCACCAGCCACAGCCCGGCAAATATTCCACGACGCTGCCACAGTTCGTCCTGGTGCAACCAGCCGGCCAAGGTCAGCCACTGGCAGGCGGCAATCAACAGCACCAGTACGACGATCGGGTAGTTGTTGCGCAGGCGCCGTTGCAGGACCGGTCGCGCCAGGCTCAATGCCACCAATGGCAGGAAGCTGCCCTCGACCAGTACCCGCAAGCTACCCGGTAGTGGCATAAACCAGCTTACCCGCCCCAGCAGCCAAAGCAGGAACACACCCTGCAGCGCCCGCCCGCTCAAGCCTGGGATGCCGCTCCAGTTCTGCACGGCGGTCAGCAGAAAACCCGCGATAATGGCGGCGGCGAAGCCGTAAAGCATCTCGTGGCGGTGCCAGGCGAGCATACCCCCGGGCGGTGCAGGGGCCAGTGCCCCAGCCAGTACGCCGGCCCACAACAGCAGGGCGATCAGCGCAAACAAACTGCCACCCAGGAAGAACGGGCGAAAACCCAGGCTCCAGACGGCTTGGCGTGGGCGTGAAGCAGTGGGTTGCAAGAGCATGGGCAGTCCTTGGTTCGTTCAGTAGGCTTCAATTGGGGTAAGATCACGATCCGTGCCAGTTTGCAAAGCCCTTGAATATCAAGGTGATGGCACTTCTCAGGGTCCGAATGACACGCGCGTATTGCGGTCATTCAGACTGGCTTGTATGTCGTTTTGACTTGCTTCAGGGTTTGCCTGGTTCAGTGCCGGCTGACGCTTCGCTACAGGATTCACGTTTTGTCCGACCTCTCGAAAAATCCGCTGCTGCAGTACATGGCCCGTCTGGCCCCATCCAGCCAGCAAACCATGCGCTACATTCTTCAGGACGCCGCCGACCGGCTAGGTTTTGTCGACTGCAACATTGTCGATGTGCCTTGGCATCGGCTCGAGCCGGGCCATGTTATTGCACTGGTGGCTGCCCTGCGTGCCGATGGCTACGCGCCCAACAGCTCGTCGCTGTACGTCAACGCGATTCGCGGGGTGATGAACGAGGCCTGGCGTCAGGGCCTGATCGACCACGAGCAGCTGTTGCGTATTCGCGAGGTCAAGCCCGCCACGGGCAGCCGCCTGCCGCCAGGGCGCAACCTGCGCCGCAGCCTGATCCGCGAGCTGATGGATGTGTGCGCCGCCGACCCGCGGCCACAGGGGGTACGTGATGCGGCGATCATTGCCTTGCTGTACGGCACCGGCATGCGCAAGTCGGAGTCGGTCGACATCGACCTCGACCAGGTCGACTTCGAGGCGCGCAGCCTGCAGGTAGTGGGCAAGGGCAACCACCAGCTGGTCAAGTACGCACCGCCGTGGGCGTTCGAGAAGCTGCAGGCCTGGCTTGAACTGCGCCGCCAGGACCTGCCTGCCGGGGCGGAAGATGACCCGTTCCTGTTCAACCGCATCCGTCGCGGCAACCACATTACCCGGGCGCGCATTACCAAGCATGCGATCTACTACATTGCCCGCCAGCGCGGCGCGCAGGTGGGGGTGAAGATCATGCCGCACGATTTTCGCCGGGCATTCATTACCCGGGTGATCGAAGAGCACGACCTGTCGATTGCGCAGAAGCTGGCGCACCATGCCAATATCCAGACTACGGCCATCTATGACCGGCGTGATGACAACGAGCGTCGGCGTGCCGTGGACCGCTTCGATTACTGAGGCTTGAAATTGTGGGGCTCAAAGCAGCCCCCTTTTCACGTATGCCGGCACCGAAACAGGGCCGACACACGCCCCTGCTTTGTGCGCCATTCCCCCGCATGCCCGATGCCAGAGCGGGCGCAGCACAGGTTTCATCATCGTTCACCTGCGAAGTTGGCCCGCAACCTGCTATATCCAGCCTGCGAATTTGATCGAGTGGTCAGGCCGCGCGCGCTAGCAGCCGCCCGCGCCGGACCCTCTAAACGGCCAGCAGGCCACGGATTTCAGGGGCCGCAGGATGTCGCTCGCGGAGCAGATCGAACAACAGCAAGACGATGCAGGCTGGAGTGCTCACCTGCAGTTGCGCTTTGTCCAGCGTGACGGCGTGACCCGCCTTGGTGCGTGGAAGCATTTCGGACCTCTTTTGGTGCAGCGGCCTTTCTATCCTGAAGGTGCGCCGTGCCATGTCTATGTCCTGCACCCGCCGGGCGGTATCGTCGCCGGCGACCGCCTGGAACTGGACATTCACCTGGAGCCGGGTAGCCACGCGCTGCTGACCATGCCCGGTGCCAGCAAGTTCTACCGCAGCATTGGCCCGACCGCGCGGTTGACCCAACGCTTCCACATGGCCACGGGCAGCACCCTGGAGTGGCTGCCGCAGGACAGCATCTTCTTCTCTGGCGCCCGCGCCAGCCTCGCCAGCCGTTTTACCCTCGAGCCGGGCGCCCGCCTGCTGGCCTGGGAAACCCTGTGCCTGGGCCGTCCGGTCATGCACGAGCGTTTCGACCACGGCGCCCTCGACAGCCTTTTGCACATCGAACTGCCTGACGAGGTTGGCCTGCATGAGCGCCTGCGGCTCGCAGGCGGGCACCTGGGCAAGCTGGGTGGGCATCCGCTACTCGCCACCTTTTGTGCCGCACCTGCCGATCAGGCAGTGCTGGAGCAGGTTCGCCCGCTACTCGATGAACTGGGCAACCCGGCCGGTGCGACCCTGCTCGGGTCGTTGCTGGTGATCCGCGTGCTCGACCATGACAACCAACACCTGCAACGCACCCTGCAACGCCTGTGGCATGTGCTGCGCCCGGCCATCCTCGGCCTGCCAGCCTGCCCGCCGCGTATCTGGGCTACCTGAGAGAGCGCCATGGAGCTTACCCCGAGAGAGAAAGACAAACTGCTGCTGTTCACTGCCGCGCTGCTGGCGGAGCGGCGTCTGGCCCGTGGCCTGAAGCTCAACTACCCGGAGGCCGTGGCGCTGATCAGTGCCGCGGTGCTCGAAGGCGCCCGCGATGGCCGCACAGTCGCCGAGCTGATGAGCCTGGGGCGTGAAGTGCTGACCCGTGAGCAGGTGATGCCCGGTATCGCTGAAATGCTTCACGACGTACAGGTCGAAGCGACCTTCCCGGATGGCACCAAGTTGGTGACCGTGCATGACCCCATCGTCTGAAACCGCCAAGGAGCGTCGCATGATCCCAGGTGAAATCCAGGTCGCCGCGGGCGACATCGAGTTGAACAGTGGCCGAGAAACGGTCAGCGTCAGTGTGGCCAACCATGGCGACCGGCCGGTGCAGGTCGGCTCGCACTACCACTTCTATGAAGTCAACGACGCGCTGGTGTTCGACCGGGCGCCCACCCTGGGCTTTCGCCTGGACATCCCGGCCGGCACTGCCGTGCGCTTCGAGCCGGGTCAGGCGCGTACCGTGCAACTGGTGGCGTACGCCGGCAAGCGTGAGGTCTATGGTTTTCAGGGCAAGGTGATGGGCGCGCTGGAGGGCAGGGCATGAGCCGTATTTCCCGTCAGGCCTATGCCGACATGTTCGGCCCCACGGTTGGCGACCGCGTGCGCCTGGCTGACACTGCGCTGTGGGTGGAGGTCGAGAAAGACTTCACGATTTACGGCGAAGAGGTGAAGTTCGGCGGCGGCAAGGTTATTCGCGATGGCATGGGGCAGGGCCAGATGCTGGCGGCCGAGGCCATGGACCTGGTGTTGACCAATGCGCTGATCATCGACCACTGGGGCATCGTCAAAGCCGACATCGGCATCAAGCATGGACGCATTGCGGTGATCGGCAAGGCGGGCAACCCCGATGTGCAGCCGGGCGTGAACGTGCCGGTCGGGCCAGGGACCGAGGTAATCGCGGCCGAGGGCAAGATCGTCACCGCCGGGGGGGTCGATTCGCATATCCACTTCATTTGCCCGCAGCAGGTGGACGAGGCATTGAACAGCGGTGTCACCACGTTCATCGGCGGTGGAACCGGGCCGGCCACTGGCACCAATGCCACCACCTGCACGCCCGGCCCTTGGTACCTTGCGCGCATGTTGCAGGCCGCCGACAGCTTGCCGATCAACATCGGGTTGCTGGGCAAGGGCAATGCCTCGCGGCCGGACGCGCTGCGCGAGCAGATTGCCGCAGGTGCTGTCGGGCTCAAACTGCATGAAGACTGGGGCTCTACGCCAGCAGCCATCGACTGTTGCCTGGGCGTGGCCGAGGAAATGGATATCCAGGTGGCGATTCACACCGACACCCTCAACGAGTCGGGCTGTATCGAAGACACGTTGGCGGCCATCGGCGACCGCACCATCCACACCTTCCATACCGAAGGTGCCGGTGGCGGCCATGCCCCGGACATCATCCGTGCGGCGGGGCAGGCCAACGTGCTGCCATCCTCGACCAACCCGACCCTGCCGTACACGATCAACACCGTGGACGAGCACCTGGACATGCTCATGGTCTGCCACCACCTGGACCCGAGCATCGCCGAGGACGTGGCCTTCGCCGAGTCGCGCATTCGCCGCGAAACCATCGCTGCCGAGGACATTCTCCACGACATGGGCGCCTTTGCCATGACCTCGTCCGACTCCCAGGCCATGGGTCGGGTTGGCGAGGTGGTGCTGCGCACCTGGCAGGTGGCGCACCAGATGAAGCTGCGTCGCGGGCCGCTGGCACCGGACACCCCGTACAGCGACAACTTTCGGGTCAAGCGCTACATCGCCAAGTACACCATCAACCCGGCACTCACCCATGGCATCGGTCACGAAGTGGGCTCGGTGGAGGTCGGCAAGCTGGCCGACCTGGTGCTGTGGTCGCCAGCGTTCTTTGCGGTCAAGCCGGCTTTGGTGCTCAAGGGCGGGATGATCGTCACCGCGCCCATGGGCGACATCAACGGCTCCATACCCACCCCCCAGCCGGTGCACTATCGGTCGATGTTCGGCGCGCTGGGCGCGGCTCGGCATGCCACACGCATGACATTCCTGCCCCAGGCGGCAATGGACCGCGGGCTGGCCGAGGCGCTTAACCTGCGCAGCCTGATTGGCGTGGTCAACGGCTGCCGGCGGGTACGCAAGCCGGACATGGTCCATAACACCCTGCAGCCGCTGATCGAAGTCGATGCGCAGACCTATCAGGTGCGTGCCGATGGCGAGCTGCTGGTCTGCGAACCGGCCAGCGAACTGCCGCTGGCCCAGCGCTATTTCCTGTTCTGAGGAGCACAAATGATTGTCTTGAGCCGCCGTATCTCCGAACCCGGTACGCGGGTTGTCAGTGGCACTGTCACCCTTGACGTGGACAGCCGTATCAAGAGCCGCCTGCGAGTAACCCTGGACGATGGCCGCGAAGCCGGGCTGATGCTGGAGCGCGGCCACCTGCTGCGCGGAGGTGAACTGCTGGCCGATGCCGAGGGCACCCAACTGATCCGCGTGCTGGCGGCGCCCGAGGCGGTGTCCACCGTGCGCTGTGCCGATCCACACCTGTTGGCCCGCGCCGCCTACCACCTGGGTAACCGCCATGTGCCGCTGCAGATCGAACCCGGGCTGTTGCGCTTCCAGCACGACCATGTGCTGGACGACATGCTGCGGGGGCTGGGCCTGACGGTAGAGGCCGAACAGGCCCCGTTCGAGCCTGAAGCGGGCGCTTACCAAAGTGCACCGCATGGCCACAGCCACAGCCATGCCCATGGCCACGATCACCCGTTCGTACGCCTGCCTGCCCATTCCTGAACTGCCCTGGAGCAACCAATGAAAAAGACTTTCGCCCTGTTTCTGTTGATGCTGGCACTGCCAGCCTTCGCCCATCCGGGCCATGACAGCAACCCGCTGCAGGACGGCCTGCTGCACCCGCTGACCGGGCTCGATCACCTGCTGATGCTGCTGGGTACCGGCGTGCTCGCCGCGTTGACCCGTCGCAACCTGACATTGCCCCTGGCTACCCTGGCGGCCATGTTCGGTGGTGCCGTGTGCGGTCACCTGTTCGGCGATGTGCTGGGCATGGAAACCCTGATTGCCGTGTCGCTGCTGGTGGCTGCCGGGGCGGTGCTGCTGCCGAGTCGCCAGTCGCTGCTGGCCATGGCCATGCCGGTGTTCGCCTTGTTCCATGGTTGGGCACATGGCGTAGAAGCCACGCCGAGCGCGTTCTGGCAATTCAGCGCGGGGTTTGTCGTGGTCAGCGGCTTGCTGCTGGCGGCGGGCTTTGCAGTCGGTTGCCTGCTGCGCCGCCACAGCGGCCTGCAGAAGGCCTTTGGCGGTGGCCTGTTGGCCGGCGCCGCGCTGGTGCTGGCCGGTTGATGAACAGCGACCTGGCGCTGCTGCGCCTACTGCAGTTGGCCAGCCCCGGCTTGCCGGTGGGTGGTTTTACCTATTCGCAAGGCCTGGAGTGGGCGGTCGAGGCCGGCTGGGTTCGGGGCGTGGACAGTTTTGTCGGCTGGCAGCGTGAGCAGGTTCACGACACCCTGGCCTGCCTCGACTGGCCGGTGCTGGCGCGTCTGTACCACGCCTGCCAGGCTGAGGACGCCGAAGCGTTCGGTCACTGGAGCCGGTTCTTGCTGGCCAACCGCGAAACCGCCGAGCTGCGCCTGGAAGAACAGCAGCGCGGCGCAGCGCTGGCGCGGTTGCTCGACGGCTGGCAACTGGGCCAGGCACCCGCCTGGCGCGCCAGCCTTGAGCTGACCCAGTTGGGCGGCATGGCCTGGCTGGCTGCACACTGGGCCATCCCGCTGCGCCAGCTGGCATTGGGCCATGGCTTTGCCTGGTTGGAGGGCGCGGTCATGGCTGGCGTCAAGCTGGTGCCCTTCGGGCAACAGGCTGCCCAGACCTTGCTGCGCGACCTTGGCGCCGACTTGCCCGCTGCACTGGACCAGGCGCTGGCCCTGGGCGATGGCCAGCTCGGCGGCGGCCTGCCGCTGCTGGCCATCGCTTCATCGCGTCACGAAACCCAATACACCCGTTTGTTCCGTTCCTGAGGACTGCCTGCATGCAAAGCTATCAACAACCCCTGCGCGTCGGTGTCGGCGGCCCGGTCGGCTCTGGCAAGACCGCTCTGCTGGAAGCGCTGTGCAAGGCCATGCGCGATCACTACCAGATTGCCGTGGTTACCAACGACATCTATACCAAGGAAGACCAGCGCATCCTCACCGAGGCCGGCGCCCTTGAGCCGGAGCGCATCGTTGGCGTGGAGACCGGCGGCTGCCCGCACACGGCCATTCGTGAAGACGCCTCGATGAACCTGGCGGCGGTCGAAGCGCTGGCGCGCAAGTTCGGTAACCTCGAAGTCATTTTCGTGGAAAGCGGCGGTGACAACCTCAGCGCCACGTTCAGCCCGGAGTTGGCTGACTTGACCATTTACGTGATCGACGTGGCCGAGGGCGAGAAAATCCCGCGCAAGGGCGGCCCAGGCATTACCAAGTCCGACTTCCTGGTGATCAACAAGACCGATCTGGCGCCTTATGTCGGGGCTTCACTGGAAGTGATGGAACGCGACACCCAGCGTATGCGGCCGCAGCGGCCCTGGACCTTCAGCAACCTGAAGAAGGGCGAGGGGTTGCAGGCGGTGATCGACTTTATCGTCGAGCGCGGGATGCTGGGTGCGCGAGCCTGACAGATCGAGGTCCCTGCGGGCTTGTCCCGCGAAGGGACCGGTCCTGGGTAAATGAATTACGCGCGTTTGTTGAACTGCGCCAACGCTGGCAACAGTTGCTTGTCGATGGCCAGGGCGCACTGGCCCCGGTAGCTCAAGGCTTTCCGGGGTTTTTTTCGTCTTCGCGTTTGCTATTTCCCGGCCCCAGAACTGATATTTTTGCCAGTAGCAGCCTGTGCTTGCCGAGTGCAATGCTGACATCCCCTATAACGGAAGCAGGTGGATGGTCATGACTGAACTGGCGAGCGACGAATTCGAAGAGATCAGTTTTATCAGTCCCTCCGGGGACGTGCTCATCCGTGTCTACACCCCTAAGCAATGTACAGACCCGGTAGACTGGGGCGAATTCGAAGAAATTGAACGTCCGGCCATGCTTGTCAGGCCTGGTATGTTTGACATGGAGGTAGTGACACTTACCAACCCTGATGGCCGTTGGAGGCGAAGGATTGGAACGGTCAGACCCACAATGAACGCAGCACCCTCCGCAGCTAGTGAAAGTGCTCCGTTGAGCGATACCAATTCACCCTTCGTGAAGCACAGTCTGCAGACTGACGGTCAGTCAGAAGTACAATACGCCGATGGTTGGGAGATTTTATATCACGACGGGTCAGGTGTCAGGTTCAGTCTGTACGCTGATGGTTTTACAGGTGATCTTTCGGACTATGAATTCGCTCTTCCCTATTGGATTAGGGATGCTGAGGAAAGAATTGTCCACGGGGCTTGTAATTTTGAACAGTTGAGTACGCTTGGCGCGACCTGGGCATTTCGTCCTTTGGTACTGCTCGCCGGGAAAAAGGCGCGAGCCGAGGCAGTTCAACCGCAGGCAGACGTGGAGCAGACGTATCACGATAACAAGGTGCATTTCCGGTCCAAATATGGCCAACCCTTTGGAACGGCTAACGAGATTGTTTATGGCTCCTACGAAATTACGTCGGCGAAGGTTTCCAGTGGCCAAGATCCTGATAACTATATCGACCCACCGTTTACAAGAAGTTTCTCCAGCAATGGAACTATGAGCTTCAAGGTGGGGCGGCACGGTACGGATGCTGTCGCGAACTGGTTCAGTAGCTACATCAGTGATTCCGAAAATACGTTCGGGCATGCTCCAGGTAAGCTCAATTTTGGTTTCAAAGGCACGTTGAAACTGACCGTGACGGGCGGTAGTTTCAGTGGCATGGACCAAACGCTGGTATTCAAGGACGTTTTCATCGCTCAAGGTCATACAGGAACATCAAATAACTGGTGGTTCGGCGCCATTGGTGCCCGCAACCCGGACGATGGTAAGCGTTGGGTTCGAGTGGAGGGTAAGGCGCCGACGCCGTACGGGGAGTTTGATGCCTCGATGTATTTTCAGCGCGGCGGAGAGCCGCTCACGGACGACGAAATATTCGTATACGAGGGATCGCTAAATGCGCTGCCCACCGAGGCGTGGATGACCAGATTGATAGGTACGACTCGCGTGCAAGATATGGTGCTTCCCGGCAGCCATAACGCTGGCATGTATGGCCCACTGCATAATTGCACCGGGGGAGGCTTTGGTGAGGCAGCATCTAGAGCGCAACGCGCCTCCATTGCGGAGCAACTCCGGATGGGTGTTCGTTACCTGGATATCCGGGTCGCTCGCGCTGATGGTCAACTGCTTTGTTACCATCGGACAGGCACCGGCACGGGGCCGGGATGCGACGGCGCGACGCTCGACGAAGTACTCACTTCCGTTGACACGTTCTTGACAGAAAATCGCGGAGAGTTCGTGATCTTGAGCTTCACGCATATACCCGACGCTGACGTTTCAGCCATTCAAACGATGATTAATCGCCATGCGAATCGTCTGCACAAAGTCAGTGCCGAACCGGGTGAGCGCAAACCGGTGAACCAATTTATCCTGGAGGATTTGCGCGGGAAAATGCTGGTGGTCAGTGAAGGATTGATGGATGCGCCTGACTCAGGGTTTTATAGAAAAACAAAGGGTCCAAATTCTTGGGATGCGTATCAAATTGTGGATGACTACGCTAATTCGAAAGACACAGATGCTGTGATTGAAGATCAGTTGGGTAAGTGGGCAAGGCATGTGCCGGGTGAATATGGCGTCGGCTTCATGCTCAACTGGACTCGCACCCCGCAGAGCGGGGCGGATTCGGTCGAAAAAATGGCGAAAGTCATCAATGAAAAACTGGCACACAATCTTAATAGCTACCCGGCTAACTGGAGTGCCCCGCAGGTGGTATTGCTGGATTTTGTGACGCCGGGGTATGTCAACTCCATTGTCAATCAAAACCTCGCAAATATTTCACGGCGCGACGAAGGCGATGAAGTGGAACCACCCGTTGGGGCGCGAGTCAACGTGAATATGTATCCACTGCCATTATTTGACGGTGACCCGGTCCGCAAAAAACTACCTTTCGGTTCGTTGATTCCACTCTGGAGGGAAACCGCCATCAGCAACGAGGGCGGAAGCGTGCGTTTCGCGGCGCGGCCGTACAATCGTAACAGGTTGATTACCTTTGGCGGGTTGGGGTTGCTGTGCTTCAGGCAATACATCATCTCTAAAGACTTTGAAGGTGATGGCTTTGAGGTGCCGTTGCTGTCGGATGTACCTACTAGTCTACCCAAAGGCGTCCGGGAGATACGATGGATAGGCACCAATGCCAAAATAAGATGGTTGCATCTGCTTCAATACGGCAAAGTGGACGCTGAATAATACAACGTCTATTTTCTGTATTGTCGCGAAACGCGCAGTGTGTTGACTTTCGGCGAGCAACTGGTGGCTCCGTTGATTGTTCTACCACTCAGGTGGGTAAGGGCAGCCCGATTATCCTCCCGGTATATTCGGCTGGCGGCGCGTCAGCGTGCACCTGCATCAAGGTATCCAGCAGCGTTTGACTGGCGAGGGAGAAGAGCGCCGCTCTTGGCCCCCGCCAGTTCAGCGTGAAGCGGCAACTGTTCGCTTGCGGCCAGTACGCCCTCGAACCCGTCCCGGTGCAACATGTGGTAAATATGCACGCGTTTTTGCGGGCAACCATCAGCGTTAATGCCTAACCCTGTGGGCACGCCCGCGAAGAAACCAACGCGGTGGATGGCACCGGCTCTGCCGGTGTTCGCTGGTAAAACCGTTCCCACAGGTGTGCGTGTTGCCTGCATCATCTGTGACAGCAGTGAGGCTTGTCCGGTTGCCCTTCATAGCGGTCATGGTGCCGCACCCAGTCCATGGTCCCACCTTCATTGCGCCCCAGTGGCGCAATGTCGAGGAAGTTGTAGGTGTTGACCAGAATGTCCAGCCCGCGAGCGTAGGTTGAGTAGGTGTGGTACACGCTGCCGTCGCCTTCGCGGAAAAACGCACTCAAGCCGGGCAGCTCGCTTTCATTGCCCACATACGGCTCATAGTTGTACTGCCGCTGGCCTTCACTGCCGACACTGACGCCAAAGTCCTCGTTGAAGGGGCTGCCATGCGACGAATACCACGGGAACTGCCAGCCCATGCGCTGGCGAAATGCCTGAAATTCGGCATACGGGGCCCGTGACACCGCCACCAGCGACACATCGTGGTGGGCCAGGTGCAGGTTGGCGCCGTCAAAGTGGTCAGCCAGAAAAGAGCAGCCTGGGCAGCCCTCGCTCCAGCCTTCGGCGAACATGAAGTGGTAAAGCAGCAACTGGCTGCGGCCTGCGAACAGGTCGGCCAGGCTCAACGCGCCGTTCGGGCCGAAGAAGCGGTAATCCTGCTCGACCTTTACCCAAGGCAGGGCGCGACGGGCTGCGGCTAGCGCGTCGCGGTGGTGGGTAAACGCCTTTTCGTGCAGCCACAGTTGCTGGCGAGCTGCCAGCCACTGGCTGCGGGAAACCACCGGGTGCCTGCTTTCGCGGGTGCTCATGGTGCTGTCTCCTCGCTGGGGGATTCACACCTTGGTCGAGTACGACCAGGTCGATTCGACAAGCACCGGTGACCGGGCGATGAGCGGTACCTGCTTAGCCCGAATGAGCGATATGCCCCTCGGCCAGTTCATCGGCGTCGTCATCCTCACCCGGCAGGGCGGTGATCACGCTGAAGTCGCTGACTTCTACCTTGCCGCCGCCATAGCCCAGCAAGTGGAAGGAAAACGCCTTGCGCTCGGTTGGGTTGTCGAAGCTGAACTCCATCTCCAGTGGCGCGTCGGCAGTGACCTTTACCTCTTCTGGCAGGCCCAGCGGCACGTCCTGTTCCAACTGCTTGGCCTTGAGCCGGATATAAGCCGCACGTTCAGGGTCCAGCGAGCGGACCTTGACCCGCACGCGGGTATGCGAGCCTCCGGGCATTTCCAGATACTGGGCGCCAATGAGGTTGTCGGCCCAGTCATCGTCAATGCGCTTGCGCAACTTGATCGGCGAAGGGCCGCCAAACTGGTAACGCAGGTTGAGTGGGGTTTGCAGCAAGGATTGGTCGAGCACCCCGGCCAAGGCGCCGATCTGTTGGCCCAGCAAGCTGTCGGCCGGCCCGAGGTAGCGGGCCTGGTCGGTGATGAAGCCCTCACTGGCATAACGCCGGCAGCGCTGCTGGAAGTCACATTCGGTGAACAGGCCCTGGCCGTTGTGGTAGCGCAGCATGCCGTTGGTGTAGGAAATCATTTCGCGACCGCTGTCGTAGTCGCGGTACAACGAGCGACCGCCAAGCGCTACAGGAATGGGCAGTGCGAAGTAGTCGAGCAGCGAGGTGGCCAGGTCGATATGGCCGTAAGTGCCGCGCTTGATGGTTGGCAGTTGGGCCTGCTCCGGCGCCAATGTAAGGTTGAAGCCCCAGGACGAGGCCAGGCGCACGCCATCGATGCCGTGAGACTCGTCGGAAGTCACCACCACCAGTGTGTCCTTGAGGACGCCCTGGCGCTCGAGATTGTCAAGAAATGCCCCGACTGCGTCATCCAGGTAGGCGACCGCTGCCTGTTTCGGTGTGTTGAAGCGCTCGAGGTACTCGGCCGGCGCCGAATAGGGCTGGTGGGTGCCCACGGTGAGCAGCGTCAGCATCCATGGCTTGTCCTGCTTCTGCAGCTGGCCCACATAGCCCAGGGCACCTTCGAAGAAGGCGCGGTCATCCTTGCCCCACGGGAAGTCCAGGTAGTTCTTGTTGGCGAACCACTCCTGGCCATGCACCGAATCGAAACCGATGTGCGGCATGATGCGGTCCTTGGCCATGAAGCGCAGGCCCGCGCCTTGCAGATAGTGGGTGGTGAAGCCGGCCTGGCGCAATTGCGCCGGCAGGCAGGCCTGGTTGCGTTCGTTCTGGGTCAGCAGTTCTACGCCCTTGGGCGTGCCATTGGCCAGCTTGTCGTAATCGCCGCACAGCATCGCATACAGGCCACGGATGGTCTGGTGGGTGTGCAGCACGTAGTCTGGGGTGTTCATGCCGCGCTCGGCCCACTTGCTGAGCTTGGGCATCAAGTCGTCGTTGAAACGGCTGTTCAGCGCCTGGCGGTTAGGCTGCAGGTAGGCGCCCGGGATGCCTTCCAGGGTAATCACCAGCAAGTTGCGGGCGCTTCCAGGGCCGGCAAGCAGCCTTTGCCCATGCAGGTCGGATTGAGTCAGGCCGCTGCTGGCCAGCGGGGTGAAGGGTTGCGTGCGGCCCATCCAGCCTTCGACCTGGCGTTGCAGACTACCGACGCCGGCAGACATCAACTGGTGGGGGAGGTTGTATTGCCGCCACTGGTCGGCATCGGAAGGTACCAGCTGCTGGCTGCTCCAATGCGCGCCGAACAGCAGTACGGGTATGGCCCAGGCTTTGCGCGGCAGTGGCTGGCTACGCCGTGCACGGCTGCGCCACGCACAGGCCAGCCAGACCAGCAGGCCGCCACCCAGGGCCCAGGGCAGCCAGGCATGGGCCAGGCCGCCACCGGTCGAATTCTCCATGAATTGCGGGTCGGTCAGGTAGTTAAGGTCGGCGCTGGTGGGCAGTCGGCCCACTGCGCTTACCAGTTCAGCCGAGGCCACCCACAGCGCCGCCCAGGCCAGCAGCACGGGCAGCGCCAGCCACCACGGCCTGCGGTGTAGCAGCACTATCAACAGGCTGCCGAGGGCGAGATCGGACAGGTAACCGAACGGGTTGGACCAACCCAGCATGGCGCGCGTACCCAGTGGGATCACCAGCACCAGGGCCGCCAAAGCGGCAAGCCGGGTGCTTGGGTGGTCGGACAGGTTCTTCACAAAAACTTCCCTTTTGCCATTAAATCGTCATGCATCTGTGATTGATGATATCAGGCCAGGGCAGGGAAGGCGGCCGGTTACAAGGCTTGTAACCAAAGTCGGGCCCGTTCGCACGGGCCCGGCCGATGGCAACTATCAGAAGTAATAAGGGAATTTCAGGCTGAAAGAAAAGTCAGGTGCGTCATCGGTCAGACCAATGGACAGGTTGGGCACGATGGTCAGGTTGTCGGTGGCGGCGAAGGTCAGGCCGATGTTGAAGTTGGCGGCGTTGTAGTCACTGTTGGAGATCGATTGCCAGTCGCCGCCATCAGGTTTGATCTTGCTCTTGCGGGCGAACTGGTCGGATACCGAGAACGACATACTCATCTTTTCGTTAAGGGCAAAGGCGATGCCACCGCCGATCTGCCACGAGTCGCCAAGCTTGACGTCACCCGGCACCTTGCTGTTCACCTGCGGACTGATGTCGCTGAACGAGTCTTGCATGTTGTAGGTGTAGGACAGGCTGCCGAACAGCACGGCCGGGTCGAAGGTCTTGACCAGCGAGATGCCCGGTGTGATCGACCATACACCGTTGCCGGTCGGTAGGCTTTCCGGTACTGCGAGGTTGTTGTTGCCGTCCACCTCGCGCAGTTTGATGCCATAGGGGTCTTTGCCGGTCGGTGCCTTGATTCGCAGGGTGGCCACTGCGTCAGGCCAGGTTTCGTCCTCGTCGAGGAACTTGTAGGCCACCCCGACGTTGATATCGCCGATTTCCGGGTCGCGGGTCACGCTGGCATCGGAAGTGGTTGCCCCGGCTCCCCCCGCACCGCCAGACGAGTAGGTGGACTCGCGGTAAACCACGGGGACGTTGATATCGAACTGCCAGCGCTGCGCCAGGTTGTAGCGCGCGGTCATGTCCAGGGTCCAGTTGTCAGCCTTGATCCGGTCAAGGTTGATGCTGCCGAGGAAGATCGAGTCCAGTGCCAGAAAGCCATTGAGGGTCAGCGCACGGGTATCGTAATGGGTATAGGTAACGCCGGTTTCGAAGCTGAACTTGCCCCCGCCAAAGAATCCGCTGGCTTCGTCATACAGGTTGGAAACGCTTTGCGCCGGCTCGGAATCGGCTGTCAGCGCCTGGCCGTAGGAGCTCCCCGTAGTGCCCGGTGCGCCAGAGGCGACGGTCTGCGCACCTTTCACCCCTTCGGCCGGAGACTTGACCAAGCGTTTGGGTTGCGCGGCAGCAGGGGCCTCCTCGACCTGGCGCACACGTTGCTCCAGCACCATCAGCGCCTGTTGCTGTGCCTCATAGCGGCGTTTGAGTTCAATCAGTTCCTGTTTCAGCGCTTCGACTTGTGGGTCGGCGGCTGCGTAAAGTGCGGTGGCGGGGGCCAAGGTAGTCAAGCACACAAAAGCTCTGAGCGTAAAAGATCGGTACATGGAGTTGCCGTCCCTTCCAACTACTTTTGATGAGACTGAGCGTAGATCAGTATCCGAAGGTGCGAAGACCTTTGAGCTGGTCGAGGCTACCGTTGAGGGAAGCCGCTGTCGGCACGCTCTCGCGCATGACAACGTTCAGGGTGGTGACGTTGTTGACCAGGTTGCCGTTGCCAAGCAGCGTCGAGTTCTGCAGCAGGCCACCTTGGGCCAGGCGTTGCACGCTGCTGCCTTGGTTGTTGCTGGCATTGATGTTGAGCTGCACGCCCACACCGCTTGAGGACACACTGAGCGCGCCGGCGCCATTTTCCCCGACCAGGGTCTGGCCGGCGGCCAGTACCTGGCCTTGCTGTTGTACGGCGGGGGCCTGGTTGGCTTTGGTCACATTGATATCGACGTTGTTGTAAGCGGCGTTGTTGTCACCGGCTGCACGGACCACCTGGGTCACACCTTCGGTGGTGGTCAGGCCGTTGCCGCCCGTTACCACGCCAGTCCCGGCAGCAGACGCGCTGCTCGGCGCCGTACCTGCGCCTTTTCTATCGATCATCGAGACATAGAACTGGGGTTTGATGGTCGATTGCTGAACCTGCAGCGTGGACGTTGCCCCGATCACATCCCCTTTTGCATTTTGCCAGGTGCTGGACATGACAATGCCGAAGCTCACGATTCGTCCGGGCATCACATAGCGGCCCCGGAGGTTGGCCAGCTCCTGGTCCTTCAGTTCGATGGGTTTCAACGCCTCTGCGTGACTGGGCAAGCTGGCTGCCAGGCAGGCGATGGCCAACCACAATGAAGTCTTCATGAAATGCTCCCTGGAGCTTCATGCTCCTTGTCATTAGAACAGTCGTTAGAAGAAGTCGCTTCTGATGAAGCCGAAGTCCAGCAGCTCTGCGTCCTGCACGGGGGTGAAGTTGTTCACCCGGCCCTTGGCGGTCAGTGGCAGGGGCGGGTCGAGCAGGATGTTGTTCTTGTCGTAACCCTGGCCGATCACCGCGAAGATGATGCCGTTCCAGCCCTTGAGGAAATCGTCGACCTTGTATCGCCTGTGGCCCAGCACCGGATCACCGATGTACACCCAACCTTTGTCGACTTTCTGCATGACCACGAAGTGCTTGTAGCCGCGCACATCCATCAGCACCACGACAGGAATGCGTACGCTGTGCAGGGTTTCAGGTGCCACCCGGTAACCGCGGGCACGCATCCCGAGGCTTTCGACGTAGCGCTTCATGTCGAGCATCGAGAAGCCTTGCGTGCGCACAAGGTCCTGGTCGGCGTGGGCCAGCATGCCTTCGATGATCTGATGTTCGTCCACATCCAGCCAGTACGCCTGGCGCAGGATGGTCGCCAGCGCGGCGGCGCCGCAGCTGAAGTCGGTCTTTTGTTGCACCAGGTCGGCGAACTTACGTTCACGCAAGCTCTGGATCGGTTTGAACACCACAGCGCCGCCCGGCAGGACGGACAGCGGCATTTGTGCAGCTTCGCTCACGCTGGCCAGGCACAGCAAAAACGCCAAGGCGAAAATACGCATGATCGGATGCCTTACGGTGTGTTGAAGAAAGGCCCCCCGAAGGGGGCCTCAAGCACAGCGGTCAGAACGAAGTGTTGGAGATGGCCAGCGAGTTGCTTTGCTGGTTGCCCACACCGGCTGCTACGTTCACGCCCAGGTTACCGCTGCCACCGTTCACCGAACCGCTAAGGGTTGCAGTGTTGGTAACTGGGTTGGCCCAGCCGGTCGGGGTCAGCACTTGGAAGGACACAGTATTGCTCAAGTCGTAGGCGCTGCTTTCGCTGTAGCTCTTCGAAACGTCGTTCGAGGATTGTTTCGATTTCTCGCCAGACTTCGAGAAGTCGGACGCCGAAGCATTCTCGTACGAAGAGTCGTGAGACTTGGTGTACGAAGATTCTTTGGACTTGTCATACGCCGATTGATGCGACTTGTCGTAGTTGGAGTCGAATGCTTTCTCGAACGACGAGTCGTATGCACTTTCGTGCGACTTGTCGACCGACACATCCAGCGACGCACTCAGCGAACCATCGAAGGTGCTGGAGCGGGTGCGCTCGCGACGGCCATCATCGGTGGTAAAGGTACGCGTGGCGTTGGCTGCAGCGTCCAGCGAAGCTGCCAGGCTGGCGCTGCTCGAGGCGCTGTGGCTGCCGCTGGCAGAGCCACTGGCATCCCAGCCGAACGAGCCACTTGCGCTCGAGTTGTGGGAGCCGCTGGCATTGCTGGATTGCGAGCCGCTGGAGTTCCAGCCACTGGAGCCGCTGGAACTGGCGCTTTGCGCACCGGCGACGCTGAAGCTCGAAGACGAGCTGCGGTCGTCGGTCGAGTTGAAGCTGCCTTCCTTCGAGCTTGAACCGCTGGCCGATTTGGTGATGGTAATCGTATCCACCCGATAGGTGCGGTCGGCGCTGTTGTTTACAATCAGGCCTGGGCCGTCCTGATTGGCCGAAGCCGTGGCAGTGGCGTTACCCAGCGGGGCACCGGTGTTGGCGATGGCCATGGTGTTTTTCTGCTGGTTGAGGTCGCCACCGGCAACGTTGATGCCAATGTTGCCCTCAGCCCCGCTGGCCGAGCCGCTCATCACAGCCGAAGACTGGGTCGAATAGTTGTCGACCCGGTTGTTTCTGCTGGTTTGCACAACGTCAGCTGTGGCACTGGCCATGCCGAACACGAAGCTGTTGTCCAGGCTCGAGTCGGAGCCTGCGTTGGCAATGGCAGCGGCGTTATCTTGCTGGTTGCCGTTACCGGCCGCCACGTTTATGCCAACGTTGCCGCTGGAGCCGGTGCCAGAGTCACTCATCTCGGCTTCGTTGATGGTGCCTTCATTGGAGATGCGGTTGCGAGTGCTGGTTTGGGTATCCCAGGCATTGGCCGTTGCATACACAGGGATCTTGGTGGGTGGAGGCGTGTGATGACCATTGTTGTGGTGGCCGTTATGGTGGTCATTACGCCGATCATTTTGCCCAGCTTGTACAGCAACAGCCATGACCGCAGCAATTGCGAAAACCAGAGGCTTGATTGCCATCGAGGGTTTCATGGTGATTCTCCGTACGCTATTAGGTTAAGTGTCGTTCTTAACTGCAGGGTCAATCCGCGACCCGGATGCTCAAGGTGTTGGCCATTCGGTTTCCCACCCCGGCACTCTGGTTCAACTGGATCACCCCTCGGCTACCGGTGAAGGCCTGGTCACTGGTGGTGACCTGGCGATAGCCTGCTGGAATGTCAGTTGCTCCTGAGTTGTTGATCAGCGCCACGTTCTGCTGCATGAGGACGCTGTCGTCGATGCTTTGCGGTTGTGCGCCAATGCTGATGTTCAGTGCGTTGGCTTGCTGGGTGTTGGCACCTGCGCTCTGGTTGACCCCCAGGGCGCCGCTGCCGTTGCTGAAAGCGTTGCCCTGGATGGTTGAGCGGGCGTCCATCGCGGGGTCGGCGGGCGTGTTGAGCCGTTGCCGGATCTGGATGCTTGCATTGGCTTCGGGGCCGACGGCGATGGCCCGCGCATTGACTTGCTGCTGTTTGTCGCCAGCGGCCTGGTTGACAGAGAGGTTGCCCTGATAGCGGCTGCCTGAACTGTCGATATCGGCGTTGTTGATGACGGGAACCAGGGATTGCGCAAAGGCCGGCGCAGTGCAAAGGGCGGCCAGCATCAGCAGTGTGCGCTTCATCTCACTTGCCCCCGCCGGTCAGAATCTGCAGCGGCGCGAGGCCACGCTGCACGCTCGAGTTGACCATGTTCGAGATACCGTTACCCGACCCCGTGCCGCGTCCGCCCGCCAAGTTGGGAAGCTGGTTCTGGTTGCCGAGGTTGCCACCCAGGTTGTTGGTCTGCTGGGTGACCAGGTTGCTGATGCCTGCACCGCTGCTGATGCCGGCGAAGTCGCCATCGCTCAGCTCGTTGGTTTGCTTGAGCACGTGGGCAGAAGGGTTGGCATTGACAGTGGTAGGGCTCGGGTCTGGGATCAGAGGGGGGATGGTCGCGTTGCGCACCTGCACATCGCGCTTGATGATGATGATCCCCTTGTCCGCCTGAGCCGTCAGGCTGAGTGACCCCAGTACACAACCCACCAGTAATAGGTGATAGAGGCGTTTGTCACGTTTCCTCACGACGGCAACTCCTTCTTTGAGCGCTGGCCCTGTTCAGCGATGCGAACGACAGAGCAGAAGGTGTGCCGCTTTTTAGAATCTTTTTTAGATCAGATAGTTAGGGCAAGAGGCTGACAAAATGCGGCGCATGTTGTCTCAGGCTTGAAACAGCTTGCCCTGCGCGTTGCCGGCAAAGTCAGCTGTGGCCTTGATTGGAAGGGTTTTTGCAAGTGTGTTTCACGGGCTTGACACTGCCCCCAGGACAGGGTCAAGCCCCGCAATTTCGGGGGCTTTGCCCCACCGGAGTGTGTCAGTGGTTTAACACTCGGTCGGGCATGATGGCGCATCGCTACCAAGCAGCATAGCAACCGATTGCAAGGCCAGCAATTGGCGTTGCGGCCAATTGCCATCAAGTATTTGGTGCGGCTGGTTGTGCCGCCTCAGCCACGCCTGGCTGTCGTCGAAAAAGCGCTGACGATCGCTGAGATCGGGTTGGCAACGCTGACCATCGGCAATCCAGTCCACCCCTTGCGGGCTGAGCAACAGGTGCAGGTCGTAACGCCGTGCCAGCAGTGCCTCTTCCAGCCAGGTTGGGCAGTCGTCGAACAGTGCCTGGCTCCAGAGCATGTTGCTCAGCAGGTGGGTGTCCAGAATTAGCAGTGGGGGCGCCAGCTCGCGCGCACGGTCCTCCCATGCCAGTTGCCCGCGGGCGATGGCGGGAATATCGGCGTAGCAGGTGTCACGGCATTGCTGGTCGATGAAATGGCGCACGTACTCGCCCACCACCACGCCACCAAAATGTGCCTGGATCACCCCGCTAAGCCAGCTTTTGCCACTGGATTCTGGGCCGCACAGTACCAGCACTTTCATTGCTTGTGGCGCACTCATGGCTGTACCAACGCCGGGTCGCGGCGCCATTCCAGCCAGCCGCGTACAGCAATCAGGGTGAGCACGGCGAAGAAGGCGGCGGTGAAATACAACTGCTGATGCAGGTATTGGCCCACATAGATGATGTCGACCACGACCCACAGGGGCCAGCACTGCAGGCGTTTCTGCGCCATCCACAGTTGCGCCACCAGGCTGAATCCGGTCAGGGTGGCATCCAGCCAGGGCAGGGCGGCATCGGTCCAGTTGGCCATGGCCGCGCCCAGGGCGGCGCTCAGCAGCACCCCGGTGGCCAGGCCGGTGAACAGTGCCGGGCGTTGCAGGCGGGAGACCTGACGGGCGTCTTCAGCGTGGCCGGGGCGCTTCCATTGCCACCAGCCGTACAGTTGCAGGATGGCGTAGGCCACTTGCAGCAACATGCCCGAGTACAGCTTTACCTCGTAGAACAGCCAGCCATAAATCAGCACCATGACCAGGCCGATTGGCCAGCACCAGGCGTTCTGCTTGACCGTGAGCCAGACAGCGGTTACGCCGAGGAGGGCGGCAATGAGTTCAAGGCCGGACATCGGCGATCCTTGGAGGCTACGGGGAAGGGGCGAGATTGTAGCGGGTCGGCCGGTGAAGGTGTAGGGCGCAGCGGTGGGATACCCGGTTGTAGGAGCGGGTTTACCCGCGAACACCGGCAGCGCCGGTGCCATCCACCGCGTTGCTTCCTTCGCGGGCATGCCCACAAAGGATCAGCGGCGCCTTGATTACCAGCGGCCCGCCGCATCCTGGTCACTCTGCTTCCCCTCCACCCATCCAGTGGTGTGTCAATCAGCTTTGCCGGTGAAGATGACTCGTATCATCACTGACCTTCAGCGGGCTACACGCGATCAATCTGTGGGAGCGGCCTTGTGTCGCGATTGGGCCGCGCAGCGGCCCCGGCGGCTTTGATGCGCAAATTGTCGGGGGGAGATTGGCCAGCAGGGCCGGCCCTTTCGCGGGTAAACCCGCTCCTACAGGCGACCGGTGGCGCCTTGATCACCAGCGCCCCGCCGCATCCTGGTCACTCCGCTTCCCCTCCACCCACCTTGGCCCTTCCTGGGTATTCTCCTTCTTCCAGAACGGCGCCCGGGTCTTCAGGTAGTCCATGATGAAGTTGCAGGCATCGAACGCCGCCTGCCGATGGGCACTGGCCACCCCCACGAACACAATCGGTTCGCCCGGTTCCAGCGCACCGATGCGGTGCAGCACCTCCACTTTCAAGAGCGGCCAACGCTGCTCGGCCTCGACCACGATCTTCGCCAAGGCCTTTTCGGTCATGCCCGGATAGTGTTCGAGGAGCATCCCCGCCACTTCGCGGCCATCGTTGAAATCCCGCACATAGCCGACAAAACCGACCACCGCGCCCACGCCCACATTGGCTGCATGCATGGCATTGGTCTCAGCCCCCGGGTCGAACGCGCCTTCCTGCACTCGTACAGCCATGTTCAGCCTCCGGTCACCGGTGGGAAGAACGCCACTTCATCGCCCTCTTCCAGCGGTTCATCGAGCTTGCACAGCTCTTCGTTGCGTGCGCACATCAGGTTCTGCTCGGCCAGCACTTCATACTGCCCGCCCTTGGCAACCAAGGCCTGGCGCACATCATCGAGCACCTTGAACGCACCCTCCACCCGCTCGGCATCCACGCCCAACAGTTCGCGGTAACGGGCGAAGTACATCACCTTGACCTTCATCACGCCTCCACCTTGTAATGGCCACTCTTGCCACCGAGTTTTTCCAGCAGGCGCACCTGCTCGATGACCATACCTTTATCCACAGCCTTGCACATGTCATAGATCGTCAGCGCGGCCACGCTGGCGGCGGTCAGCGCCTCCATCTCCACACCGGTCTGCCCGGCCAGCTTGCAGCGGGCGACGATACGCACGGCATCCTGCCCCTCGGCGCTGAGCTCGACCTTGACGCTGGTGAGCATCAGCGGGTGGCACAGCGGGATCAGGTCGCTGGTTTTTTTCGCCGCCTGTATCCCGGCAATGCGCGCCACGGCGAACACGTCACCCTTGGGGTGTTCACCGTCGACGATCATCTGCAAGGTCTGCGGCAACATGCGCACCCGC
This sequence comes from Pseudomonas sp. FW305-E2, assembly GCF_058782925.1. Taxonomy (NCBI): domain Bacteria; kingdom Pseudomonadati; phylum Pseudomonadota; class Gammaproteobacteria; order Pseudomonadales; family Pseudomonadaceae; genus Pseudomonas; species Pseudomonas sp. FW305-E2. Next base: position 162,987 of record NZ_JBYSYE010000002.1, read on the forward strand.
GCCTCGGCGGTAGCCTCGCGCTCGGTCACGGCCTTTTCAGTGACGTCGACCATGTTGGCCCGCCCCTGGGAATCAAGATGTGTCAGCACTGCTCTGCTCCTGTAAAGGGATTTCGCAGTGTAAACCTGTGGGTCAGGTTTGAGCAGAGGTATGTGTCGGCAGGTTTGGCCTCTTCGCGGGCACGCCCACTCCCACAGGAGCTCCACGGCCTCGAATCAAGTGGAGATCCTGTGAACGGGCGTGTCCACGAAGAGGCCGGGCAGTAATCTGCCCGGCTACAGGGTTTACAAATGAGACTCGGCGTACTCGGCCAGCACCGAGCGAGGCACGCCCTGCAGGGTGATGTGCACGCCGTGGGGGAAGTCCTTGAAGCGCTCGGTCAGGTAGGTCAGGCCCGAGCTGGTCGCGGACAGGTAGGGGGTGTCGATCTGCGCCAGGTTGCCCAGGCAGACCACCTTGGACCCGGAGCCGGCACGGGTGATGATGGTTTTCATCTGGTGCGGCGTCAGGTTCTGGCACTCGTCAATCAGGATCAGGCTCTGCTGGAAGCTGCGGCCACGGATGTAGTTCAGCGACTTGAACTGCAGCGGCACGCGCTCAAGGATGTATTCGACGCTGCCATGGGTGCTTTCGTCATCCATGTGCAAAGCTTCGAGGTTGTCAGTGATGGCGCCCAGCCACGGCTCCATCTTCTCTGCTTCGGTACCCGGCAGGAAGCCAATCTCTTGGTCCAGCCCCTGCACGCTGCGGGTGGCGATGATGCGCCGGTAGCGCTTGCTGACCATGGTTTGCTCGATGGCCGCAGCCAGTGCCAGGATGGTTTTACCGGAGCCGGCGGCGCCGGTCAGGTTCACCAGGTGGATATCCGGGTCCAGCAGGGCAAACAGCGCCAGGCTTTGGTGAATGTCGCGTGGTTTCAGGCCCCAGGCTTCCTGGTGCAGCAACGGCTCCTGGTGCAGGTCGAGCAGCAGCAGTTCGTCGTCACGAATGCCCTTGATCCACCCGACGAAGCCCTGCTCATCGATGATGAACTCATTGACGTGCACAGCTGGCAGGTTGTCGATCATCTGCACCCGATGCCAGGTGCGGCCGCGCTCCTGGCGGGTATCGACCTTGCTCACGCGGTCCCAGAACGAGCCGGTGACCGAATGGTAGCCCTTGGACAACAAGGACACGTCATCGACCAGTTGGTCGGTGCTGTAGTCCTCAGCCGCTATACCGCAAGCGCGCGCCTTCAGGCGCATGTTGATGTCTTTGGTGACCAGCACGACATCCAGGTCGGTGCGCCGGGCCCGGACTTCGAGCAACTGGTTGATGATGATGTTGTCGTTGAGGTTTTCCGGCAGCAGCTTGTTCGGCTCGTTGCGCGGGGTCATCAGGATGGACAGGAACCCCTTGGGGCCACTCTTGTTGCGCTGGATCGGTACGCCCTGCTCGACATCGCTGGGCGAAGCGTCACCGAGGGTCTGGTCTATCAGGCGGATGGCTTGCCGGCATTCGGCGGCGATGCTCTGTTTGCCGGTCTTGAGCTTGTCGAGTTCCTCCAGCACCGTCATCGGGATGGCGACATGGTGCTCCTCGAAGTTCAGTAACGCGTTAGGGTCGTGAATCAGGACGTTGGTATCGAGCACATACAGGATTGGCTTGCTGGAGGAAGGGTTGCGTCCTTGGTCATCCATACTCGGTCACCTTATGTCGAAGCCACACGGCGTGGTCTGTTACGCCGCAGAGTGACTGCCGCTGTTCCCGTATCCGCGTTGTTACGGGCGGGAAGCGAACCTGGCTAGGTGGGCCTGGATGACGCCACCTGTGCTGCAGGAATCGGCTGTCTGGTTTCTTCATACCGCAAAAACCATGACCGTAAAAAGCATTTTTACGCATTTTTGAAGTTTATTTTTCCGATTGACGAAGAGGCCTTGGCGCCAGCGTCAGAGGGGACTACGCTCAAAAGTCATACCCTCTATTCGCGGTATCCATATTCCCGGCAATCCTCCCAGCCGATGCCGCTTTGCGCAGTATTGCGCAGCAACCATTCCACCGCCGGCTGCGCCTTGGGAAGGCTGTCATGAAACTGGATCACGCCCTTGCGCCACAACAGCATCAGGGTCAATACGCGCTGTGCGGACGCTTCTGCGCTCAATGCACCGTCATCCTGGGCATCGATGTCCCACAACGATACCCGCAACTGCTGGCGGGCCATGAACGCTTCGCCGTCAGCCCGGCGCTGGCCATAAGGAGGGCGGAACAGCGGCACATACTGCTCGGGTAGATCAGCCTGCACCCGCGCCTGGCTGCGCCGCAGCGAATCCTGCCAGTCGGTCCACTGCGCATGGGAGCGGTATTCCCACCCCTGAATACCCACGCACTGCCCGCCATAGAGCTGGCGCAAGGCATTTGCCGCCGCGCCATCACGGCGTTGCTGCAAGCGGTTACCGAGCGTGAAGAACGTGCCTTCGAGCTTTTGCCGGCGCAGGTAATCGGTGAGTAGATCCGTACTGCCCCCCTCGGGCCCGGGCCCGCCGACAAAGGTCAGCAGGAACATGCGGTCGTTCAGTTCGTCACCCTTGCGCTCACGCGAAGACAACCGCTCGATTTCGCTGCTGGTCTGCGGCAGCAACGCCGCCTTGCGCAGTTGCTCGTCCAGGTAGCGGACATGAAACTGGTGGCTCGGCTCGATCCAGCCGGCATAGAACGCACCGACATCGACAGCGAACGTCGCCGATTGTGTACGCAATTCCGCCATGGACGTAATCGGATAGCAGAATGATGCATCCTGCTCACAACTGCGCTGCGCCTGTTGATAACCCTCCCACAACCGCTGCCACATGCGCGCCCGAACCTGGCGCACCTTCTGCAGGTTGATCTGCCGCAGCCCCAGCCGGGCCGCCAGGCTTGCGTCATCCAGCAACTCGCTTTCGTGCAGCACTTGGGCGAACGATAGAATTTCTGCCCGAGAGGCCACATCGAACAGCGCCGGGCTGTCCAGCTGTTCGGGCCACAGGCTGCGGTCCAGGCTGACCTGAGGTGAAGGGGCGGCTTGCACGGCCAGGCTCAGCAGGCCGGCCAGCAAGGCAGAAGCAATGCGCACAGTGGAAGGCTCCGCAACGGCAAAACGCGAACTATAGCGCCTGCACCGACCATGGGCTGTGACTATCGTCGCCATAGTTTGGACTTGTACCGCCCACCCCGTAGAATCCTCGGCCAACGATGCCAGGAGCCGACCCGATGCTGACGGTGATTTCCCCCGCCAAGACCCTCGACTACGACACCCCGCCAGTGACCGAGCGTTTCACCCTGCCCCAGTACCTGGATGAATCCCAGGCCCTGATCCAGCAACTGCGCGAACTGTCGCCGGCGCAGATCAGCGAGCTGATGCACCTGTCCGACAAGCTCGCCGGCCTGAATGCTGCGCGCTTTGGCAGCTGGACCCCAGACTTCACCCCGGTCAATGCCAAGCAGGCGTTGCTGGCGTTCAAGGGTGACGTGTACACCGGCCTCGATGCCGAGAGCCTGAGTGACGACGACTTCAGCTACGCTCAGGACCACCTGCGCATGCTCTCGGGCCTATATGGCCTGCTGCGCCCGCTCGACCTGATGCAGCCCTACCGCCTGGAGATGGGCACCAAGCTGGCCAACGCCCGCGGCAAGGACCTGTACGCCTTCTGGGGCACGCGCATCAGCGAATGGCTGAACCAGGCCCTGGCCGACCAAGGCGATGACGTGCTGTTGAACCTGGCCAGTAACGAGTATTTCAGTGCAGTGAAACGCAGTGCACTAAAGGCCCGGGTGATCAACGTCGACTTCAAGGACCAGAAAAACGGCCAGTACAAGATCATCAGCTTCTACGCCAAGAAAGCCCGCGGCATGATGAGCCGCTTCGTCATCCAGCAGCGCATCAGCACCCCGGATCAGCTCAAGCAGTTCGATGCTCAGGGGTACTACTACAGTGCCGAGCAGTCCAAGCCGGACCATTTGGTGTTCCTGCGCGATCACCCCTCGGAGTGACCCTGCCCCTTCACGGCTAAACCCGCTCTTACAGGTAATGCGCTACCTGTAGGAGCGGGTTCACCCGCGAAGAGGCCAGCAGCTCTGCCCCCCTCTCTGCCCTGCAACAGGGCACGCTGCAAACCGCCATAACGCCATTAATCTGACGCCAAAAATCCAGCACACCCACCTTTATCGCCAAACGACATAAGACCGTTCATACCTTTTTTGACGAATTCTGAAAAAATTTTTCAGATGCTGGCATAAAAATATCTCGCAACAGTTACGCCCTTGATACACGGGGGCGAAACACCCGCGTGCTATCAATTTGAAACTGTCCACAACTGAATAAATATTTAGAAATCTTTCATTCGGGCGAAACCGGCTCAGGAACTTCTGCCAAAGCCAATCGCTCATAGTGCCGTAACGATTGTCCTGCCTACGGGCTGTGAGAGATGACTTACAGATGACAACGGCGGGTATCCACTGCCCGCCATAAGAAATTCGACAGGTATCACGGACCCCCCCGAAGACCTTGTCCATGCAGGAGAGACGCGTCCCTTACAAATCGTCCTAGTGGTTGATTTCAAAGGATTTATTCACTTGAAAAAACAAGCACAGCAACGCGCCAAGTAGCGCATTGCAATAAAGACGGCTGCATTTCAGGGCACGTTTTTTAATGAATGGCTATTGAGTGCCAACTTTGAGCGCATAACTTTTTGCGTTCCGGATTTATTTTGCCTGCGCTCGGCGAAGTGTGCATTCGCCATGGATCCGTGCGCCCGAAAACTGTTGTTAATCAACCCAGCCCGGCTCTCTGCGGAGGCGTCGGCGTGATAAACACATGAGGTGATAGCGATGCGTATCAGCATCTTTGGTTTGGGTTATGTGGGTGCAGTCTGTGCAGGCTGCCTGACGGCGCGTGGCCATGAAGTGATCGGTGTGGACGTGTCCAGCACCAAGATCGACCTGATCAACCAGGGCAAGTCGCCCATCGTCGAACCTGGCCTGGAAGCACTGCTGCAACAGGGCATCGCCAATGGCCGCCTGCGCGGCACTACCGACTTCGCCGAAGCCATCCGTGCCAGCGATGTGTCGATGATCTGCGTGGGCACCCCCAGCAAGAAAAACGGCGACCTGGGCCTGGAGTACATCGAGTCCGTGTGCCGCGAAATCGGCTACGTGCTGCGTGACACCACCCGCCGTCACACCATCGTGGTGCGCAGCACCGTGCTGCCTGGCACCGTCAAGAACGTGGTCATCCCGATCCTCGAAGACTGCTCGGGCAAGAAGGCCGGCGTCGACTTCGGTGTGGCGGTCAACCCGGAATTCCTGCGTGAAAGCACCGCCATCAAGGACTACGACCAGCCCCCGATGACGGTCATCGGCGAACTGGACAGCGCCAGCGGTGACATCCTCCAGGCCCTGTACGAAGAACTCGACGCCCCGGTCATCCGCAAGCCGATCGAAGTGGCCGAGATGATCAAGTACACCTGCAACGTATGGCACGCCACCAAGGTCACCTTCGCCAACGAAATCGGCAACATCGCCAAGGCCGTGGGCGTCGATGGCCGCGAAGTGATGGACGTGGTCTGCCAGGACAAGGTCCTCAACCTGTCCCAGTACTACATGCGCCCAGGCTTTGCCTTCGGCGGCTCTTGCCTGCCCAAGGACGTACGCGCCCTCACCTACCGCGCCGCCAGCCTCGACGTGCGGGCACCGCTGCTCGACTCGCTGATGCGTAGCAACGAATCGCAGGTGCAGAACGCCTTCGAGCTGATCGAAGCCCACGACAAGCGCAAGGTCGCCCTGCTGGGCCTGAGCTTCAAGGCCGGCACCGACGACCTGCGCGAAAGCCCGCTGGTGGAACTGGCCGAGCGCCTGATCGGCAAGGGCTACCAGCTGGACATCTACGACGAGAACGTCCAGTACGCCCGTGTTCACGGCGCCAACAAGGACTACATCGAGTCGAAGATCCCACACGTGTCGTCGCTGCTCAACGCCAACTTGCAGCAGGTGATCGACAACGCCGACATCATCGTCCTCGGCAACCGTGACGAGCAGTTCCGTGCGCTGGCCCTGCAAGCGCCAGCCGGCAAGCAGGTGATCGACCTGGTCGGCTTCATGAACAAACCGACCAGCACTACCGCCCGTACCGAAGGCATCTGCTGGTAAGTGCCCGGCCGGGCAGCGATGAGGCACTCGACAAGAGCCGCCTCCTCGCTGCCCACCCTTTCCCGAATTCTCGACGGATGCTGAACATGCAAAGGCTCCAGACAGTGCTGTTGCAGTGCGCCGGGTGGCTGCTCTACATGAGCCTGCTCATGCTGATCGCCCTGGCCCTGCCAGCTGATATCTTCGACTCGCAGTCGAAGCACTTCATCTTCCTGGTCGGCGCAGTCGGCATCTGGCGCTACTCCATGGGCGCCACCCATTTCATCCGCGGCATGATCTTCCTCTACGGCGTGTACCCGTATCTGCGCCGCAAGGTGCAGAAAATGGGTAACGCCACCGACCCGTCGCATGTCTACCTGATGGTCACCAGCTTCCGTATCGAAGCGCTGACCACCGCCCAGGTGTACAGCTCGGTGATCCGCGAGGCGATCAACTGCGGCTTCCCCACCACCGTGGTCTGCTCGCTGGTGGAAATGTCCGATGAACTGCTGGTGAAGAGCCTGTGGGCCAAGTACAACCCGCCGGCCCACGTGAAGCTGGACATCGTGCGTATCGCCGGTACCGGCAAGCGCGATGGCCTGGCCTACGGCTTCCGCGCCATCTCGCGCATGCTGCCGGACGAGAACGCCGTGGTGGCGGTAATCGACGGTGACACCGTGCTGGCCGACGGCGTGGTACGCAAGACCGTGCCGTGGTTCAAGCTGTTCCCCAATGTGGGCGGCCTGACCACCAATGAATTCTGCGAAGTGCGTGGCGGCTACATCATGAGCGAGTGGCACAAGCTGCGCTTCGCCCAGCGCCACATCAACATGTGCTCGATGGCCCTGTCCAAGCGCGTGCTTACCATGACCGGGCGCATGTCGATGTTCCGCGCCAGTGTGGTGACCAACCCCGAGTTCATCGCCGACGTCGAAAGCGACTCGCTGATGCACTGGCGCCTGGGCCGCTTCAAGTTCCTTACCGGGGACGACAAGTCCAGCTGGTTCAGCCTGATGCGCCTGGGCTACGACACCTTCTACGTGCCGGACGCCGCCATCAACACGGTCGAGCATCCGCCGGAAAAAAGCTTCCTCAAGGCCAGCCGCAAGCTGATGTACCGCTGGTACGGCAACAACCTGCGGCAGAACTCACGGGCACTGGGCCTTGGCCTGCGCCGCCTGGGGCTGTTCACCAGCATCGTGTTGTTCGACCAGCGCGTGTCGATGTGGACCAGCCTGCTGGGCCTGACCGTGGCGGTGATCGCCAGCCTCAAGTTCGGCATGGCCTTCTTGCTGGTGTACCTGCTGTGGATCGGCATCACGCGCCTGATCCTCACCATCATGCTGCTGTGCTCAGGCCACAACGTAGGCCCAGCCTACCCGCTGATTCTCTATTACAACCAGATCATCGGCGCGCTGATGAAGATCTACGTGTTCTTCCGCCTCGACAAGCAGTCGTGGACGCGTCAGCCCACTGCCCTCAAGCGTGACCTCGCCAGCTTTCAACAATGGTTCAACACCTGGTCCTCGCGGACCATGACCTTCTCGGCTGCCAGCATCTTCGTTGCTGTGCTGTTCATGGTCGTGTGAGCCCAACCCGGATCGGATCTAACAGGAACAAACCACCATGAATACCGCCGTGAACGTCAATGTCGTGCATGAGTCCGAAGCCCAGCGCCAACACGCCCGGGTACGCATTCCCGCCAAGCTGCGGTTCCTGGACGCCCAGCGCCAGGTCCACGAAGTCAAGGTCGAAGACCTTTCTGCCGGCGGCCTGAGCTTCCACACCAAGCAACCGCAGTCGGTGGGCGATGTGCTGCGCGGGCGCCTGCAGTTCGTGGTCGACAACCTGGGCCTGTCGATGGACATCGAGTTCCAGGTGCGCTCGTACAACCCGGACAATGGCCGTATCGGTGCGCAGTTCCAGAACCTTGAACCTCGCGACATCGCCACGTTGCGGCACATCATCACCAGCCACCTGTCGGGTGAGCTGATCAGCATCGGCGACGTACTCAGCACCCTGCAGCGCGACAACTTCACCAAGGCGCGCAAGCAGAAGGACGGCGGGTCGGGCCTGAGCGCCTTCGGCCGTTTCAAGGCAGTCACCGTCACACTGGGCGTGTTCGTGGTCGGCGTTGCGGCCTTCGGCTTCGTCGCCAAATCGTTGTATGGCATGTATTTCGTCAGCCATGCCGAAGCCGGTGTGGTCGCAGTGCCGACCACCAACGTCACCATGCCGCGCGACGGTACCGTGAGCAGCCTGGTCGAAAGCGGTGGGCAGATCGCCAAGGGCGCGCCACTGGCCAGCTTCACCACCAGCATGCTGGACATGCTCAAGGGCAACCTTGAAGACGCACAGCTGGAGCCGGCGAAGATCGAGGAGCTGTTCGGCAAGCAACTGTCCGGCACCCTCACCAGCCCCTGCGATTGCGTGGTCGCGCGCCAGTTGGTGGACGACGGCCAGTACGCCGCCAAGGGCCAGCCGATCTTTCAGCTGATCCCACGCACCACCAACCCGATGGTCGAGGCGCGCTTCAGCTACCGCCAGTTCGACGAGGTCAAGCCAGGTACCCGGGTCAATTTCCAGGTGGCCGGCGAAGACGAAGTGCGCACCGGTCAGATCGTCAGCAGCGCCAGCCTCAACAGCGAAGACCTGTCCTCCGACATCCGCGTGCAGATCAAGCCAGACAGCGGCCTGCCCGCCGAACTGGCCGGCCGCCCGGCCTCGGTCAACAGCGACCGTGGCCCCTCGCTGAACTGGCTGATCGACAAAGCCGTGGCCCGTGGCCTGTGAGGGACGGACAATGATCTCTGATACCTACAAGGTCCGCGTGAACCTGGGATTGTGTGCACTGGCCGCCGCCATCACCCTGGCCGGCTGTGCCGGCCTGCCCGACCAGCGCCTGGCCAACGAGGCCATGAAGCGCGGTGACACGGCATTGGCCGAGCGCAACTACAAGGCGCTGGCCGACCTGGGCTACAGCGAAGCGCAAGTCGGCCTTGCGGACATCAAGGTGGCCACCCGCGACCCCTCGCAAATCAAGGAAGCCGAAGCCACCTATCGCGCTGCAGCCGCCACGTCCCCACGCGCCCAGGCGCGCCTTGGCCGCCTGCTGGTGGCCAAGCCGGACAGCACCCAGGCCGAGCGCGAAGAAGCAGAAACCCTGCTCAAGCAAGCGGCCAGTCAAGGCGAAAGCAACACCTTGATCCCACTGGCGATGCTCTACCTCAGCTACCCGCAGAGCTTCCCCAAGGTCAACGCGCAGCAGCAGATCGACCAGTGGCGCGCCGCCGGCAACCCGGAAGCGGGCCTGGCCCAGGTGCTGCTGTACCGCACCCAGGGCACCTATGACCAGCACCTGGGCGAAGTGGAAAAGATCTGCAAGGCGGCGCTCAACAGCACCGACATCTGCTACGTCGAACTGGCCACCGTGTACCAGAAACGCGGCCAGGCCGACCAGCAAGCCGCCCTGCTCGGCCAGCTGAAGGCCGCCTACGCCCGTGGCGCAGTGCCGGCCACCCGTGTTGACAGCGTGGCCCGCGTGCTGGCCGACCGTAGCCTTGGCCAGACCGACGAAAAAACCGCCAAGGACCTGCTCGAGCAAGTAGCCCCGGCCAACCCGGCGTCCTGGGTCAGCCTGGCACAGCTGGTATACGACTTCCCCGAACTGGGCGACACCGACCAGTTGATGGCCTACATCGACAAAGGCCGCGAAGCTGAACAGCCACGCGCCGAACTGCTGCTGGGCCGTCTGTACTACGAAGGCAAAACCCTGCCAGCCGACGCTCAAAAAGCCGAGCAGCACCTGCAAGCCGCTGCCGAAGCCGGTGAGATCAGCGCCCATTACTACCTGGGCCAGCTTTACCGCCGCGGCTACCTGGGCAATGTCGAGCCGCAGAAAGCCGTCGACCACCTGCTGGCCGCCGCCCGTGGCGGGCAGAACAGCGCCGACTATGCCTTGGCTCAGCTGTTCAGCGAGGGCCACGGCATCCGCCCGCAACCGGGCAACGCCTGGGTGTTCGCCCAGCTGTCGCAGGCCAACCCGACGCCGCAATCAGCCGAACTGCTGCAGCAGCTCGACCAGCAACTGACACCTGATCAGCGCAACCAGGCCCAGCAACTGCTGGACCAGGAAAAGCGTGCACGCGGCAGCCTGGCGCAGGGCGCGAATAGCACCCTGGCCCTCGAAGCCCTGCAAGACGACGAAAAAGAAGTAGACGGTGAGGACTCGCTATGACGCTCAATCCCTTCGTGAAAGCCGGCATCGGCCTGAGCTTCGCCCTGCTGTGGTCCTGCCCGACCCTGGCGGAAATGACCGCTGAAAAAAACTTCGGCCTGGACGTGAAAATCACCGGCCAGTCGGAAGACGACCGTGACCTGGGCACCCGCTCTGGCGGCGACGTCAACGGCCTGGGCCTGGATCTGCGCCCGTGGGTGTACGGCGAGCGCGGTAACTGGAGTGCCTACGCCATGGGCCAGGCAGTCGCTGCGACCGACACCATCGAAACCGACACCTTGCGCCAGAACGACGACGGCACCAGCACCGACACCGGCGACGACAGCCGTCAACCAGACAAAAGCTACCTGGCCATGCGCGAGTTCTGGGTCGGCTACAGCGGCCTTACCGCCTACCCAGGCGAGCAACTGCGCTTCGGTCGCCAGCGCCTGCGCAGCGACGATGGCATGTGGCGCGATACCAACATCGAAGCGCTGAACTGGACCTTCGACACCACGCTGCTCAAGGCCGACCTGGGCGTCGCCCAGCGTTTCAGCGAATACCGCACCGATCTCACCGAACTGGCGCCGGAAGACAAGGACCGCACCCACATCTACGGCAACGTCGCCACACAGTGGACCCCTGGCCACTGGGTTGGCCTGCGCGCTCACCACACACATGACAGCGGCAGCCTGAAGAACCCCGGCGAAACGGTCGACGCGCTGGACAAGACCCGCACTGGCGACCTTACCTGGCTGGGCCTGGAGGCCAACAGCGACGCCTACAACTGGCGCAACGACCACACCGTGAATTACTGGGGCAGCGTCACCTGGCTGACCGGTGACCGCGACAAGCTGAGCACCCAGCAGGTGGGTGACGACCAGGTCGCCACCGGCAAGCAGAGCGGTGACGTCAACGCCTGGGCAACCGACCTCGGTATCCGCCTGCGTCTGGACCCGCAATGGCAGGTCGGCGCCGCGTACGCCCGCGGTAGCGGCGGCGGCGGCGATGACGGTTCGAACAACTTCGAGCAGACCGGCCTGGAGAGCAACCGCTCCAACTTCACCGGCACCCGCTCGCGTGTGCACCGCTTCGGCGAAGCGTTCCGCGGCGAGCTGGGCAACCTGCAGGCCGCCACCCTGTTCGCTTCGTGGCAGCTGCGTGACGACTATGACGCGAGCCTGATCTACCACAAATTCTGGCGGGTCGATGGCAACCAGAACATCGGTTCCAGTGGCATCAACGCGGTGGTCAACGACAACGGCGTGAATCGCCCGCTGGTCGATGGCGAAAAAGACCTCGGCCAGGAAATGGACGTGGTCGTGACCAAGTACTTCAAGCAAGGCCTGCTGCCGGCTTCGATGAGCCAGGCCATCGACGAGCCGTCAGCCCTGGTGCGCCTGCGTGCCGGTGTATTCAAGCCGGGCGACGCCTACGGCAAGGAAGCGGACTCGTACATGCACCGCGCCTTCGTCGACGTCATCTGGCGCTTCTGAGGCCGGTAGGGGACTGACCGTGATGAACCTTCACCCGCACTTACGTCACAGCCTGTTGGCCAGTGCCTTGCTGCTGGCAAGCGGCCTGGCCACTGCCGCAGAGCCCCAGGTGATAGCCAAGGAGCTGCAGCAGGCCAAGACCTATACGGTGGCCAGCGCACCGATCGAGCCGCTGCAGATGGACCCGCCAAAGTTGCCCGACCTCACCGGTTTCACGGCCGAGGCGGTGCAGAAGAAAATCGACCGCCGCCACAAGGGCAAGGTCAGCCTGCGCCGTATGTTCCAGGAGGACACCCTCAAGGAGTTCGTTGGCGGCGACAACAAGGCCGCCGAGTGGGTGCAGCGCCAGCACGGCATCCCGCAGGCGATTTTCGTCGATGACGGCCATGTCGACCTGACCGAGCTGAGCAAGAAGGTACCCAAACAGTACTTCAGCGAAGTCGAGCCTGGGGTTTACCTGGCACGCCTGCCGATCGTGGTCGGGCAAAAGGGCATCCTCGAGATCGACGGCAAGGTCAAACAGCTGCGCCTGTCCCAGGAGGGCGGCGCTTTTCTGGTCAATGACGGCAAGCTGTTCGTAACCGACACCCAGGTGACCGGCTGGCGGGAAAAGGACAACGGCCCGGCGACCTTCCGCTCGCCCAAGGAATTCCGCCCGTTTCTGCTGTCGTGGGGCGGTACCGAGACCTATATCGTCAATACGAAGATGGCCAGCTTCGGCTACGCCAAGTCCAAGTCGTATGGCGTGAGCATCTCGCAGTACACGCCGAACATGGCCAAGCGCATGGGCCGCCCGGAGCCCACCGGCTGGATCATCGGTTCGGAGTTCAGCGACATGTGGTACGGCTTCTACTGCTACGAAACCCAGGACTTCGTGATCAAGGACAGCACCTACCGCGACAACATCGTCTACGGCATCGACCCGCACGACCGTTCGCATCGCCTGATCATCGCCGGCAACACGGTGTACGGCACCAAGAAGAAGCACGGCATCATCGTTTCGCGTGAGGTCAACGACAGCTGGATCATCAACAACAAGAGCTACGACAACAAGCTCTCGGGCGTGGTGATCGACCGTAACAGCGTCAACAACCTGGTGGCCTACAACGAGATCTACCGCAACCACACCGACGGCATCACCCTGTACGAAAGCGGCGACAACCTGATCTGGGGCAACAAGCTGGTCAACAACCGCCGCCACGGCATCCGCGTGCGTAACAGCGTGAACATCCGCCTGTACGAAAACGTCGCCATGGCCAACGGCCTGGTCGGCGTATACGGCCACATCAAGGACCTGTCCGACACCGACCGCGACATCGCCCTCGACCCGTTCGACACCAAGGTGTCGCTGATCGTGGTGGGTGGCGAGCTGTCGGCCAACGGCTCCGGCCCGCTGTCGATCGACTCGCCGCTGTCGGTCGAGCTGTACAAGGTGTCCATGCTCGCCCCGCGCAAGGCCAGCGGCATCAGCCTCAATGGTGTGCTGGGTGAGCGCCAGGACGAAATCCTCGACCTGCTGGTACGCCAGCAGAAGGCTGTGCTGATCGACCCGGTCGAACGCCAGACCGAAATGATCGATTAAGGAAGCCCAGACCATGACTCCACACCTGATGAAACTGCTGGGCCTGTCCGCCGCCCTTCTGGCAATCAGCCAGGGCGTGCGCGCCGAAGACGTCAAGGCCCCGACCTTCAACGCCGAGCCCTGCTGCCAGTTGTGCCCTGAAGCGCACGATGCCAGCCGCTACACCACCCGCTATCAGCAAAACTTCACCACGCTGGTGCAGGCCCAGGGCGACTGGCTGTTCCGCACCCGCGAAGACCTGCGCACCGAGTTCAACACCACCCCAGCCGGCTACAAACGCCTGCAGCAAGTGCACGACGCGTTCAAGAAACGTGGTGTGGAACTGGTGGTGGTGTACCAGCCGACCCGTGGCCTGGTGAACCGCAACATGCTCAACCCGGCCGAAAAAGCCGCGTTCGACTACCAGAAGGCCCTGGGCAACTACCAGGCCATGCTCAAGCGCTTCGCCAGCATGGGCTACAACGTGCCCGACCTGTCACCGCTGACCAACGAGCAACTGGCCGCCGCTGACCAGGGCAAGGACTTCTACTTCCGTGGCGACCAGCACTGGACGCCTTACGGTGCACAGCGCGCGGCGAAGATCGTGGCCGACACCGTGCACAAGATGCCGGCCTTCGAAGGTATCCCGCGCAAGGAATTCGAGACGAAGAAGTCCGGGCGCATGGGCAAGACCGGCACCCTGCACAACGTCGCCGGCCAACTGTGTGGCACCAGCTACGCCGTGCAGTACATGGACCAGTTCGCAACCGAGCCGAAGGGCTCCAGCGGTGGCGGCGACGACCTGTTCGGCGATGGCGGCAACGCGCAGATCACCCTGGTCGGCACCAGCCACAGCGGCAAGAACTACAACTTCTCGGGCTTCCTCGAGCAATACATCGGCGCCGACGTGCTCAACGTCGCCTTCCCTGGCGGTGGCCTGGAGGGGTCGATGATCCAGTACCTGGGCAGCGAGGAATTCCAGAAGAACCCGCCGAAGATTCTGATCTGGGAATTCTCCCCACTGTACCGCCTGGACCAGGAAACCATCTGGCGGCAAATCCTTGGCCTGCTCGACGACGGCTGCGACGACCGCCCAGCCCTGATGAGCGCCAGCACCACCCTCAAGCCTGGCAAGAACGAGCTGATGGTCAACGGCAAGGGTGGCGTGATCAAAGACTTGATCAACCGCAACCTGCAGATGGACGTCAAGTTCGAAGACCCCTCGGTGAAGGTGTTGCAGGCCACCCTCTGGTACCTCAACGGCCGCCATGAGGACATCAAGCTGGAAAAACCGGAAACCTCCGACACCGACGGCCGCTTCGTCTTCCAGATGCGCGAAGACGAGGACTGGGCCAGCCAGAGCCTGCTGGCGTTCGAGGTACAGGGGCCGGAAAGCGGCACCCAGAAGGTCGAAGCCAAACTCTGCAAACGCAACAACTTCGCCGTGCCTGCGCAGACCGCGCAGGCTGGCCAGTGAGGCGACCCATGACCATTTTCAAGCGAATTTCCAGCCCCGCCCTGCTCGCGTTGGCCTTGTTTGGCGGTGCCGCGCACGCCGCGCTGGTACCGCCGCAGGGTTACTACCAGGGGATCGAAAAGCTCAAGACCGGTGAGGGTAACTTCCGCTGCGAAGCGGCGCCCAAGCCATACACCGGCCCGCTGCAGTTTCGCAGCAAGTACGAAGGCTCGGACAAGGCACGGGCAACGCTCAACGCAGCCTCGGAAAAAGCCTTCCGCACGTCGACCGAAGACATCACCACGCTGGAGAAAGGCGTGAGCAAGATGGTCGGCCAGTACATGCGCGACGGCCGCCCGGCGCAACTCGACTGCACCCTGACGTGGCTGGGTACCTGGGCACGCGCCGGTGCATTGCTGTCCACCGACTACAACCATACCGGCAAGTCGATGCGCAAATGGGCGCTGGGCAGCATGAGCGGTTCATGGTTGCGGCTGAAATTCTCCAACTCGCAACCGCTGGCGGCACACCAGGCCGAGGCCGACCTGATCGAAAAATGGCTCAGCCGCCTGGCCGAGCAGACTGTGCGTGACTGGAGCGACCTGCCGCTGGAGAAGATCAACAACCACAGCTACTGGGCGGCCTGGTCAGTCATGGCTACCGCCGTCGCCACCGACCGTCGCGACCTGTTCGACTGGGCCGTGAAGGAATACAAGGTGGGCGCCAACCAGGTGGATGACCAGGGCTTCCTGCCCAACGAAATCAAGCGCAAGCAGCGCGCGCTGGCCTATCACAACTACGCCTTGCCGCCGCTGGCGATGATTGCCAGCTTCGCCCAGGCCAATGGTGTTGACCTGCGCGCCGAGAACAACTTCGCCTTGCAGCGCCTGGGTGAAGGCGTGCTGGCCGGCGCCCGCGATCCCAGCCACTTCAAGGCGCGCGCGGGCAAGAAACAGGACATGACCGACCTCAAGGTCGACAGCAAGTACTCCTGGCTCGAGCCCTGGTGTGCGCTGTACCACTGCGTCGGCGACACGCTTGAGCGCAAGCACGACATGCAGCCGTTCAACAGCTTCCGGCTGGGGGGCGATGTGACCCGGGTCTACGACCCGAGTGCAGAGAGCAAGAAATGAATTGACCCCCATTGCGGGGGCGGAACCTGTGGGAGCGGGCATGCCCGCGAAGAAGCCACCGCGGTGCATGGCAAGGGCTTGCCCGCTCCCACAGGAATCTAAGTTGCCTTCCAGTCTTGCACTGGGGGGTTTGGGGGGCGCTTTGCCCTGGATGCTGTGAACAAATTAGGAGAACCGGGATGGTCTTCTCGTCCAACGTGTTCCTGTTCCTGTTCTTGCCGATCTTCCTCGGCCTGTACTACTTGAGCGGGCAACGTTATCGCAACCTGCTGCTGCTGGTCGCCAGCTACATCTTCTACGCCTGGTGGCGAGTGGACTTCCTGGCACTGTTCGCCGGCGTCACCCTGTGGAACTACTGGATCGGCCTGAAAGTCGGTGCCGCCGGTGTGCGCACCAAGCCGGCGCAGCGCTGGCTGCTGCTCGGCGTGGGTGTCGACCTGGCGATCCTCGGCTACTTCAAGTACGCCAACTTCGGTGTCGACAGCCTGAACGCGATCATGACGTCGTTTGGCCTGGAGCCATTCATTCTGACCCACGTGCTGCTGCCGATCGGTATCTCGTTCTACATCTTCGAGTCGATCAGCTACATCATCGACGTATACCGCGGTGACACCCCGGCTACCCGCAACCTGATCGACTTCGCAGCGTTCGTGGCGATTTTCCCGCACCTGATCGCAGGCCCCGTGCTGCGCTTCAAGGACCTGGTCGACCAGTTCAACAACCGCACCCACACACTGGACAAGTTCTCCGAAGGCTGCACCCGCTTCATGCAGGGCTTCATCAAGAAAGTGTTCATCGCCGACACCCTGGCCGTGGTCGCCGACCACTGCTTCGCCCTGCAAAACCCCACCACGGGCGATGCCTGGCTCGGCGCCCTGGCCTACACCGCACAGCTGTACTTCGACTTCAGCGGCTACAGCGACATGGCCATCGGCCTGGGCCTGATGATGGGCTTCCGCTTCATGGAAAACTTCAAGCAGCCCTATATCAGCCAGTCGATCACCGAGTTCTGGCGGCGCTGGCATATCAGCCTGTCGACCTGGCTGCGCGACTACCTGTACATCACCTTGGGCGGTAACCGCAAAGGCACCTTCAATACCTACCGCAACCTGTTCCTGACCATGCTGCTGGGCGGCCTGTGGCACGGTGCAAACTTCACCTACATCATCTGGGGCGCCTGGCACGGCATGTGGCTGGCCATCGAGCGCGCGCTGGGCCTCGACACCAACCCGCAGCGCTTCAACCCGGTGAAGTGGGCCTTCACCTTCCTGCTGGTGGTGGTCGGCTGGGTGATCTTCCGCGCCGAAAACCTGCAGGTGGCCGCCCGTATGTACGGCGCCATGTTCAGCTTCGGCGACTGGCAGCTGTCGGAGCTCAACCGCGCCCAGCTCACCGGTCTGCAGGTGGCCACGCTGGTCATCGCCTACCTCACCCTGGCGTTCTTCGGCCTGCGCGACTTCTACCGCAATGCCAGGCCGACGCCCAAGGTGGCCCCGGTGCAGGTCAACGCTGACGGCTCGATCGGCCTGGACTGGACCCGGGTGATGACCCGCGCACTGATCCTGCTGCTGTTCGTCGCCTCGATCCTCAAGCTTTCGGCGCAAAGCTACTCGCCGTTCCTTTACTTCCAGTTCTGAGGTTGATGACCATGACCCGGACATTACGCATCACCTACTCCCTGTCGTTCCTCGGCCTGCTGGTCGGCATGGGCGCCTGGTCCACCGGTGGCCTGCAGAGTTTCCAGCGCACCGAGCAGATGACCCTGCTCAACGGCAAGCTGGCCAAGGCCGCCGAGACCCACTACGACGCCGAGTTCCCGATCAAGCGCCTGGGCACCAACCTGTGGGCGGCCATGGACTTCAAACTGTTCAACGAAGGCCGCCCTGGTGTGGTACTGGGCCGCGACCAGTGGTTGTTCAGCGACGAGGAGTTCAAGCCCACCGCCGGTGCCGAGCAATTGATGCAGGAGAACCTGGCACTGATCCGTGGCGTACGCGACACCCTGCAGCAACACGGTAGCCAGCTGGTGCTGGCGATCGTGCCGGCCAAGGCACGGGTCTACGCCGAGTACCTGGGCAAAGAGCGGCCTGCCAGCCTGCATGACGACCTGTACAACCAGTTCCATGCCCAGGCACGCCAGGCCAACGTGTTCGCACCGGACCTGATGGCACCGATGGAGCAGGCCAAGGCCCGCGGCCAGGTGTTTCTGCGTACTGACACCCACTGGACGCCTATGGGGGCCGAAGTGGCGGCGCAGGCGCTGGCCGAAGCGGTCAGCCGCCAGAGCCTGCTCAATGGCGACCCACAAGCCTTCATCACAGAAGCGGGCAACACCGCCCCCTACAAGGGCGACCTGACCAACTTCCTGCCACTGGACCCCTTGTTCAGCAACCTGCTGCCGGCCCCGGACAACCTGCAGAAACGCACCACCCGGCCGGTCGATGCCGAGGGTGACGCCGGCGACGCGTTGTTCGCCGACAAGCAGATCCCGGTTGCACTGGTAGGCACCAGCTACAGCGCCAACCCGCACTGGAACTTCCTCGGCGCGCTGCAGCAGGCCCTGGGCAGTGACGTCGCCAACTACGCCGAAGACG
Organism: Pseudomonas sp. FW305-E2; assembly: GCF_058782925.1. Classification (NCBI taxonomy): domain Bacteria; kingdom Pseudomonadati; phylum Pseudomonadota; class Gammaproteobacteria; order Pseudomonadales; family Pseudomonadaceae; genus Pseudomonas; species Pseudomonas sp. FW305-E2. The sequence continues at coordinate 181,581 of NZ_JBYSYE010000002.1, forward strand.
GCCATGGCCCGCTGCTGCCGATGCTCAAGTACCTGCAAAGCGATGCCTTTAAAAACGCCGCACCACAAGTGGTGGTGTGGGAGTTCCCCGAACGTTATCTGCCAATGAAAAACGACCTCAGCAGCTTCGATCCGCAGTGGATCGCGCAGCTGAAAAACTCCCGTAAATCCGAAGAAAACCTGGCCTTGTCGTCCACCCGGACAGACCACTGACTGATAGAGAGGAAACGCACATGACTACCAAGACTTCCATTGCCAAAGCCCTCACCCTCGCGGCCGGCCTTTCCCTTGCTTCGATGCAGGCCTTCGCCGGTGCCGACGCCGCACTGTATGGCCCAAGTGCGCCGAAAGGCTCGACCTTCGTACGCCTGTACAACGCGACCAGCGCACCCGCCGCCGCGTCGGTCGGCAACACCCAGATCAAACAGGTTGGCGCACAGGCCAGCAGCGATTTCAGCTTCCTGCCAGGCGGCGACTACACCGCCCAAGTCGGCGGCAAGAGCGTGCCGGTCAAGCTGGCCTCGGACAAGTACTACACCCTGGTCAACAGCAACAGCGGCAGCCCGAAGCTGATCGAAGAACCACCGTTCAAGAACAAGCAGAAAGCCCTGGTGCGCGTGCAGAACCTGAGCGACCAGCAACTGACCCTGAAAACCGCCGACGGCAAGACCGAAGTGGTCAAGCCGGTGGCCGCCAACGGCCGTGGCGAACGCGAAATCAACCCGGTCAAGGTCAACCTGGCGCTGTACCAAGGAGACAAGAAAGTGGGTGACGTGAAACCCGTCGCCCTGGAGCGCGGCGAAGCCGCAGTGCTGTACGTAACGGGTTCCGGCAACGCCTTGTCGCCGGTGTGGGTAACTCGCCCCGTGGCTAGCAACTGATTCCCCTGCCTCTCAACGACTATTGGAGAAACATGATGATCCCGGTAATTCTTTCTGGTGGTAGCGGTTCCCGTCTGTGGCCTCTGTCGCGCAAGCAGTTCCCCAAACAGTTCCTGGCCCTGACCGGTGAGCACACGCTGTTCCAGCAAACCATCGAGCGCCTTGTATTCGAGGGCATGGACACCCCGATCGTGGTCTGTAACAAGGACCACAAGTTCATCGTCCAGGAGCAACTGGCCGCACTGAAGCTGGAAACCCAAGGCATCCTGATGGAACCGTTCGGCCGCAACACCGCGCCGGCCGTGGCCATGGCTGCCATGAAGCTGGTCAACGAAGGCCGCGACGAGCTTATGCTGGTGCTGCCTGCCGATCATGTGATCGATGACCAGAAAGCCCTGCAACGTGCCTTGGCCTTGGCCACCGTGGCCGCCGAGCGTGGCGAGATGGTGCTGTTCGGCGTGCCGGCGACCAAGCCGGAAACCGGCTACGGCTACATCCGTTCCAGCCAGGATGCGCTGCTGCCCGAGGGCGTGGCGCGGGTTGCGCAGTTCGTCGAGAAGCCCGACGAAAAACGCGCGGCCGAGTTCGTCCAGGCCGGTGGTTACTTCTGGAACAGCGGTATGTTCCTGTTCCGCGCCAGCCGCTTCCTCGAAGAGCTGAAAAAGCACGACGGCGACATCTACGATACCTGCGTACTGGCCCTGGAGCGCAGCCAGGAAGACGGCGATGTGCTGAGCATCGACGAAGCCACCTTTGCCTGCTGCCCGGACAACTCCATTGACTATGCGGTGATGGAGAAAACCCAGCGTGCCTGCGTGGTGCCGATGTCGGCCGGCTGGAGCGATGTAGGCTGCTGGTCGTCGCTGTGGGAAGTGCACGAGAAAGACGACAACGGCAACGTCACCAAGGGCGACGTGGTGGTTCAAGACAGCCGCAACTGCATGATCCACGGCAACGGCAAACTGGTGTCGGTGATCGGCCTGGAGAACATCGTGGTGGTCGAGACCAAGGATGCCATGATGATTGCCCACAAGGACAAGGTCCAGGGCGTCAAGCAGATGGTCAAGACCCTCGACGAACAGGGCCGCACGGAAACCCAGAACCACCTGGAAGTGTATCGCCCGTGGGGCTCGTACGACTCGGTGGACATGGGCGGCCGCTTCCAGGTCAAGCACATCACCGTCAAGCCGGGCGCCAGCCTGTCGCTGCAGATGCACCATCACCGCGCCGAGCACTGGATCGTGGTATCCGGTACCGCCGAGGTGACCTGCGACGAGAACGTGTTCTTGCTGACCGAAAACCAGTCGACCTATATCCCCATCGCTTCGGTGCACCGTTTGCGCAACCCGGGCAAGATCCCGCTGGAGATCATCGAAGTGCAGTCCGGCAGCTACCTGGGCGAGGATGACATCGAGCGCTTCGAGGATGTGTATGGGCGCACGTCCACACCCATCGAGCGCGGCGTTTCGGTGAAGACTATCGCGCAGTAAATGCTGACTCGCCCCTGGGCTGACCAGGGGCGAACCTGCTTATTCAACGCTTGGGGCTATGACGTAGATGTCGAATGGGCCACCCACCACCCTGAAAGGTCGCTGCAAATCATCCTCCCCTTCAAATTCGAAGGATTCAGCCCTGATGCTTGTGGCAGTCATTTCGAGTTTCCGGATACGTCCGGATTTCGCATAGCCGCCATAGGTTGTGCCGCGCTTGTGAACAAGCGCCCGGTTCGCCTCACCCCCGATAACGACATCCCGCACGCCCTCCTGTAGTTCCAGATCGAAGTCAATGTAGACGTCCGCATCTTCGGCCTGCCCCTTGTACGCATACAACCACGCTGATTTTTCAGCGCTCCCGTAGTCCACGCCCTCGGAAACGAAATCCTCCTTTTGACCCGCAAGGCTGATGACAGCCGTAACGTTGCCCTTGGCAGGCGTTTTTTTCATTTCTTGCACAGGTTTTTGCTCAACCGATGTGTCACTCATGGCCATGCTCCTTTTGAATAGGCATGGCGGAATCTAGAATGGATGTACCCTTTCCACTACTCGCAGTATTGCCAGGTCTGGCTTCTGGCATAGTTGCTCACCGGTTACCTGACCGCTGGGTTTTAGATAGGCTGTAGATATCCCTGCGCGCGAATGAGGCGATTACGCGATGCTGATCGGTGCCCTGCTGATCCTCACCTGGCTGGTGTTGTTGTTGCGTTACCCAGCCAAGGCTCTTCCCATCTCCCTGGCGGCCGTGTTTGGCCTGGGCCTGGTGGCCTTGTTCGTGGTCTGGCAAGACAGCCGCGAAAGCAGTCGATTGGCACGCCTGGACCTGCGCCTGACCTACGCCCCCGAACACTGTCCCGCCGACCGTGCCCTGCAGGTACGCATGAAGAACGGCAACGACGTGCCGCTGACCGAACTGCGCTGGCGCGTGGCAGCGTACGCACCGGGCGATACCGTAAACCTGGCCGAGAACACCTACAATGCACCGCGATACCGAGGGCCAGGTGAATTGCAGCCGGGGGCCGAGTGGCATGACTGCCTGCCATTGCCGCCGCTGCGTTCCGGCTATCGGCCGCAGACCCTGGAATTCCGGGCAGAGCACCTGCAAGGTACATTTGCCAATTGATGTGTTGCCTATGCCGGCCTCTTTGCGGGTCAACCCGCTCCTGCAGGGTGTAGGGGCAGGTTGACCCGCGAAGAGGCCGGCACAGGCAACAACCAATCCTCCATGACAACAGGCCCCTACCATGCCCACCGTCCTGATCACCGGTTGTTCCAGCGGCATCGGCCGCGCCCTGGCCGACGCCTTCCGCGATGCGGGCCACCATGTCTGGGCCACCGCCCGCAAGCCTGAGGATGTCGAGCAACTGAGTGCCGCCGGCTACACGGCCCGGCAGTTGGATGTAAACGACAGCGAGGCACTGGCCCGCCTGGCAGAGGAACTGCAAACCCTCGATATCCTGATCAACAACGCGGGTTACGGTGCCATGGGCCCACTGCTCGATGGTGGCGTCGACGCCCTGCGCCAGCAGTTCGAAACCAACGTCTTCGCCGTGGTCGGCGTTACCCGGGCGCTGTTCCCGCTGCTACGCCGCTCACGCGGCCTGGTGGTGAATATCGGCAGTGTATCGGGCGTGCTGGTCACGCCATTCGCCGGCGCGTACTGCGCCTCGAAGGCGGCAGTGCATGCCCTGAGCGATGCCTTGCGCTTGGAACTGGCACCGTTCGGTGTGCGGGTAATGGAAGTACAGCCGGGTGCAATTGCCTCGCAGTTCGCCAGCAATGCCCAGCGCCAGGCTGAGCAGGTGCTGGCGGTCGACTCGGCGTGGTGGCCTTTGCGTGAGCATGTGCAGGCGCGGGCGCGGGCATCGCAGGACAAGCCAACGTCGGCGGCGGTATTTGCCCAAGGCGTGCTGGCAGCAGTCGGCAAGTCGCCGGCGCCCGCAGTGGTACGTTTGGGGAATGGCAGTACAGCCTTGCCGCTGATGGCACGGTTGCTGCCGCGGCGGTTGCTGGACTGGGCGCTGCGCAAGCGCTTTGGCCTGCTGCGCCCACTCTGAGTGATCGCCTGCCTGTACCCGCGAAAGGGCCGGGCCTGCAGGACAATTTTCACCCGCCGTTCACCGTTGCCGCCGCTACCGTATTCGCGGGTAAACCCGCTCCTACACAGATTGGTGGTGGACACATTTCGGTGGTTGGACACAGGCCGCCGTGTAGGAGCGGGTTCACCCGCGAAGAGGCCGGTGCAGCCTGCAAAGAATCAGGCCATGGAGCGCAGTGCCCCCCCCTTCAAACTCTGTGCTTCCTCCCTAGCTGTGAGCATTCGGCAGCTGCTCGTCAAACGCCTGCCAGCCACCGCCCAGTGCCTTATAAAGCCCCACCAGCGCCTGCGACACCGCCGCCGAGCTGTCGATCCATTGCTCCTCGCTGGCCAGCAGCGCGCCTTGCACCGTCAGCACATTGAGAAAGTCCACCGCCCCTTCCACATACTGGCGCTGGGCGGTTTCCAGGGCGATACGGTTTTGCCGCACGGCCTCGGCAAGGTGATCACGGCGCAACTGACTGGCGTTGTACAGGCGTAGCACATCGTCAATTTCATGCCAGGCCCCCAGCACCACCTTGCGATAGTTCAGCGCGGCTTCCTGCTGTTGCGCCTCGCGCAGTTCCAAGGTGCCCTTGAGCCGGCCGCCCTCGAAAATTGGCAGCGACATCTGTGGACCGAAGGCGAACCGGCGCGAATCCCAGCCACCGAAATCCGACAGCTGCATCGCCTGGAAGCCGACACTGCCCGACAGGCGGATACTCGGGTAGAAATCCGCCTTGGCCACGCCAATACTGGCAGTGGCGGCATGCAGGCGGGCCTCGGCCTGGCGGATGTCCGGGCGGCGCTCGGCCAGTTCGGACGGCAAGCCGATGGCAAACTTCTGCTGCGGCGCAGGCAGCTCGCCGCCTGGCAGCAATTCGGCCTGGAGGCTGCGCGGCGGCTCGGCAGCGAGCAGGCTGAGGGCATTGATCAGGTCATCACGCCGCGCTTCCAGACTTGGCAGGCGCGCTTCGATAGAAGCGACCTGGGCGCTGGCCTGGGCCACATCCAGGCGTGTGGCAACGCCTTCGGCCTGGCGGTCCTGGGACAGCTTCAGGCTGTGCCGGGCGACCCTGAGGTTATCCTGCGTCACATCGAGGGTGTGCTGCACGGCACGCAGCTGGATGTAATTGCCGGCGGTTTCCGAAAGCAGTGCCAACAGCACACCGCGGCGGTCATTCTCGGCCACTTCGACCGTGGCATCGGCAGCCTCGACCTGACGCCGCACACGGCCCCACAGGTCCAGTTCCCAACCAGCCACCAGGTCGCCCTGCCAAAGGTTGAAGGCTTCTTTCCCGGCTTTGCCGGACGGATCGCTCAAGCCATCGGTGCTGTTACGAGCGCGGCTGTAACCGGCGTTCACGTCCACCGACGGTACTTCGTCGGCAGCCAAGGTACTGCGCAGGGCACGGCTTTGCAGCAGCCGCGCGCTGGCCATCTGCAGGTCGAGGTTGCGTTCGGCAACGCGCTGGATCAAAGCGCTCAGGCGGGCATCGTGGAACGTTTCCCACCAGCGCAGTTCAAGCGGTTCGGCCTGCGGCTGGCTGGCCGCCGCCTCGCCTTGCAGCGGCGCCCACTGCTGCGGGGCCTGGCTATCTGGGCGCAGGAAATCCGGGCCCAGGGTGCAACCGGTCAGCAGCACAGCCAGCAGCAAAGGGCTCAAGCGTAATCCCGGTTTCATCGCGCGCTTACCTCTTTGCCGTCCAGCTTGTCGCCACGCGTGTCGATGGTGGCTTCGACCGACATGCCCACACGCAGGCGGGTGAGCAGTGGCTGGCCATCATCGAGAACGATCTTGACCGGAATGCGCTGCACCACCTTGGTGAAGTTGCCGGTGGCGTTGTCTGGCTTGACTGCGGCGAAGGTTACGCCGGTAGCCGGGGCAATGCTTTGCACATGGCCTTGCAGGGTTTCGCCGGAGAAGGTGTCGACGCTGATGCGCACCGGCTGGCCCGGCTGTACGTGGGTCAGCTGGGTTTCCTGGAAGTTGCCGACCACATAGGCCTGCTGCAACGGCACCACCGACAGCAGGCGAGCGCCCGGGTTGACGTAGGCCCCCACGCGCAGGGCGCGTTCGCCGACCATACCGTCCACCGGCGCTGTGATGCGGGTGTAGGACAGATCGAGCTGGGCCTTTTCCAGGCCTGCTTCGGCACGCTTGAGCTGGCCATCGGCGCTGGCCACTTGAGCCGTGAGGATGTCTACCTGCTTGCGCGCCGCCACCCGCGCAGCTTGAGCGTTGGCCAGGCGAGCACGGGCTTGATCGACCGCGCTGCGCGCCTGCTGGGCGTTCTGCACGGTACCCGCGCCCTGCTCGGCAAGGCGGCTGTAGCGGTTGACTTCATGGTCGGCGAACGCCGCTTCAGCCTGGGCCGCCTTCACTGCCGCTTCGGCCTGGGCAATCAGCGCGTCCTGGCGTTCAAGCGTGGCGCGGGCATCGGCGCTTTGTGCCTGGGCTACCAGCAACTGCGCCTGCGCAGCATCCAGCGCAGCCTGGTAGTCACGGGCGTCGATGGTCGCCAGCAACTGGCCAGCCGTGACCTGCTGATTGTCTTCCACCAGCACTTGCTTGATGAAACCGGCGACTTTGGGCGCGACCACGGTGTAGTCGGCGGTCACATAGGCGTCATTGGTACTCTGGCGGTGGTCACTGCCAAACATCCAGGGGCCGACGATGCCGGCCAGGACGGCCACGGCCAGCACCGAGCCGATGAAAAGGGTTTTGCGGTTGTTGGTCATTTCAATGGTTCTCGAAATCATCCAGGGCTCAAGCCACCGCACGCGGCGGATAGACCCGGGTAGGCACGAAAGGAATCAGGCAGATCAGGGCCACGGCGATACAGGCCAGCACCAGATAGAGGTCAGCCGAGGTCAATACCTGCGCCTGGTCGTGAATGCGCTTGGCCAGGCCGGCGGCGTTGCCGTCGACCAGCGGGGCGTTGCCCAGGCTGTCCACCAGGTGATTGGAATGGAAATGCCGGCGCAGGGTGCCAAGAACATCCAGCAGGCCACCGGCGATGACGGCGGCCAGGCCCTTGACGGTGTTGAACCAGCTGGAGGCGAACGGGCCCTCCTGCGGGGTCATGCCATTGGTGGACAGCATCAGCAACGGCAGCACTGCCATCGGTTGGCCGACCACCTGCAGCAGGTAGAACGGGTAGAAGTCGCCACGGATCCACTCGCTGGTCAGCAGGCTGCTGCCAACACAGGACACCGCCAGCATCGCCAGGCCAATGCCCAGCACCCAGCGGCAGTCCACTGCGCGGATGTTGCACAGTGCCGCCGTCAGCGGCAGGGCGATCAGTTGCGGCATGGCCACCAGCATCATCAACGGGCTGGTCTGCGCTGGGCGGTAGCCCTGGATCTGCGCAAGGTAGGCCGACGGGATGCTGCCCACACCCGAGAGCACGATCAGCACACCGGCCAGGGTCACCAAGGCGAAACTCAAGTTGCGCCGCTGCAACAAGCGCAACTGGAAAAACGGCAACGGCTCGGACCACTCGTTGTACATGAACAACACCAGCAACAGCAGGCCACCGCCCAGCAGCCAGCAGATCAGCGGCGAGTCGAACCAACCCCAGCGGTCGCCCAGCGACAGGCCCAGCACAGTGCAACTGATGGCGGGCAGGCCCAGCAGTACGCCCCGCCAGTCGAACTGTTTGAAACGCTCCAGGCGCAGCGGGTCCTGCGGCAGCCCCCAGCCTACGCAGACCATGGCCAGCAGCGAGGGCAGGATGATCTGCCAGAACGCCCATTGCCAACCGACGTATTCGGTCCACAGCCCCGCCAGCGGCGTGCCGAGGTTGGGGCCAAAGGTGGCGGTCAGGGCGTAGCAGGCCAAGCCATAGACCTTGATACCTGGCGGCAAAAAGCGCAGGGCCACGCTCATCAACATCGGCGGCAACGCGCCAGCGGCAAAGCCCTGCAGTACACGCAGCAACATCAGGCTGTGCAGGTTGGGGGCGAACGGTTGCAGCAGGCCAAGCACGGCGAACAGACCAATAGCGCTCATGGTGAAGCGGCGCAGCGAGAAGGTCGTCGCCAGCCACGGTGCAAAGGCCATGGCCGAGACCGAAGCGGCGCTGTACACCGCCAGCAACCAGGCACCTTCGTCGGCACCGATGCCCAGGGCGCCGCGGATATCGGCCAGGGAAATCTTGGTTACCGACTCGTTGAGGCCGGCGCACAGCACAGCCAGCAATACACCGAACAACCCGACCACTACCTGCAGGCCGAACGCCGCCTGCACGGGCGCAGCCGGCGCGGGGGCGGCGGCAATGGCGGCAGACGGGGCGGACAGGGAACTCATGGGCAGACATCTCCGGCAACAAATTTGCGACTGGAGCAAGTCTAAAAAGGTCGAATGCTTACGAAAACTGACTTGTTGGCAGTTTTATATTGCGTCAAACGCAATCGGGCAACGGATGCGCACGTGCCATACGCCTCAAGGGTCCATCCTGCCGCACGCCTTCAACGTCTGCCGCAGCCAGCGATGGGCCGGGTCGTTATCGAACCGCGGGTGCCATGCCTGCATGACATTGACCTTTTCCAGTGGCACGGGGATCTCGAAGGACCTCAATGGCAGTTTCAGCCTGTTCACACTGTTCAGGATATTGGCGGGTATCGGCAAGATCAGGTCCGAGTCCGGCAGCGAAAACATCGCGGAGTGAAAACTCGTCGTGATCAGCGCTACCCGGCGCTCCACCTTGTAATTGGCCAGTGCCACGTCGATAGGCCCATTGGCACGGCCACGGCGTGACACGCTGATGTGCGGGTAGGCGGCGAAGCGCTCAGGGGTGATCTCGTCATCGAAAACCGGGTGCCCTTCACGCGCCAAGCCCACGAAGTAGGTGTTGAACAGGCTCTGAACCTTGATTTCGGGGCCCAGTTCAATGGCTGAACTGATGATCAAGTCGATTTGGCCATTGCGCAGCACCGCATCATCGTCGCCGCTGCCCTCCGGCACAAAACGCAGCACCGTATGCGGTGCCTGGGCCAGCATCATGCGCAACAACTGAGCGCCATACAGGGCGATGAACAGGTCATTGGTGCGGATGTTGAAGGCACGGTCCAGGTTCACCAGGTCGACATCGTCGCGACTGCGAAATACCTGCCCGGCCTGCTCCACCAGGCCATGCACCTGCTCGCGCAAGGCCAGCGCACGCGGCGTCGGCACCAGGCCACGGCCGGCCCGCACCAGGATCGGGTCACCCAGCGCTTCGCGGATACGCCCCAGGGTCCGGCTCATGGCTGCCGGGCTCAGGTTCATGCGTTGCGCCGCGCCAACCACGCTGCCCTCGTCGAGCAAGGCATCGAGGGCGACAAGCAGGTTCATGTCCGGAAGTTGCATGGCCGTTTTCCGTTACAGCTGTGGGAAATGTGATGGTATCAGGTTGATGGATTGCACCGGACGCAATGCGCTTGTGCGTGGTGGGCCATTTATTCAGGGAAAGGATTGGGTCAAGAATGATGCATGGCAGGTTCGGCCCTTTCGCGGGTAAACCCGCGCCTACGTTGGTCTACGCGAAGAGGCCGCCCCAGCCCCCAAATACATCAAGGATCCTGCATGCCCAGCCCCGTCCTGATCGCCATCGACGCCTCCCCCACATCTGCCGCCCTGCTTGCCCTCGCCCGCCGCTACTGCCGCCCGGGCGAGCACGAACTGCACGTGCTGCTGGCCATCGATTCGACCTTCGCGGTGCACGCGCAACCCGCGCCCTACACCGCCGAGGAACGGGAAGAATACCCCGCCGCCTGCGAGGAACAGCAGCATGCCGACCACGCCGTAGCCGAGGCCGTGCGCGAACTGCAGCAAGCCGGCTTCGCCAGCCAGGGCTGCATGGTGGCCGGGCTGCCAGTTGAAGCGATTGTCGCCAAGGCGCAAGAGCTGCGTTGCGAGCTGATCATCATGGGCCACCGTCACCTGTCGCGGCTGGGGCGGTTGCTCGACCCGTCGATCAGCGCGAAGGTGATTGATCGGGTCGAAGTGCCGGTGTTGGTGGGGGCGGCGAGTGCCTGAGTTGCGCGAGGTGTCGCCAAGCGGATCGGGCAGCGCGCGGGGTGCGCTCGATCGGCCTGGCGACGTATATCTCAAGGCGAACTCGGCTTCACCACCACCGTACAAGTCGTCCCCGCCGCCAGCAAAAACCCTTCCGGCACTTCATCGATGTGAATGCGCACCGGCACCCGCTGTGCCAGCCGCACCCAGTTGAAGGTCGGATTCACGTCGGCGATCAGCTCGCGGCTCTGTGGGTTGTCACGGTCGTAGATGCCGCGGGCAATGCTCTCCACATGCCCCTTGAGGCGCTCGCCGCTCATCATCTGCAATTCGGCCTGGTCCCCCACCTTCACATGCGGCAGCTTGGTCTCCTCGAAGAACCCGTAAACCCAGAACGAGTGCTCGTCGACCACCGCCATCACTGCTTCGCCGGTACGCGCATAGTCGCCCTTGTGGATATTCAGGTTGGTCACGTAGCCGTCAACCGTCGCCACGATATGCGTACGCTTGAGGTTCAGCTCGGCTGCGGCCAACTCGGCAAGGGCTTGTTGATAATCGGCTTGGGCGGAATTGGCGATGTTGCTGGCGTCGTCGCGGTTTTCCTTGGAGATCACCAGGTTGTCCATGTCGGCACGGCGCTTGGCATTGACCTTGCGCATTTCCCAGGTGGCCTTGCGCGAGGCGACCAGTGCCTTGGCCTGGTCGACGGCCAACTGGTAGTGCTCAGGGTCGATCTGGATCAGCAGGTCGCCCTTCTTCACCCGCTGGTTGTCCTTGACCGGTACATCCACCACGTAGCCGGGCACGTCGGCAGCGACGTTGATGATGTCGGCACGCACACGGCCATCACGGGTCCATGGCGTGGTCATGTAGTGCAGCCACAACTGGCGACCGATGGCCACGGCAGCGACCAGCACCAGCAGGGTGGCGATCAGGCTGAAGAACTTTTTCATCGAAGGATTCTCACCAGTAGACAGTCAGCGCCATGGCGCCGAACAAGCAGACGAACAGGCTCAGGCGCAGCAGCGCCGGGTGCCAGAAGAAGCGGTAGCCATCATGGCTGGCAATGAACCGGTCCAGGCCCCAGGCCAGGCCCAGGGCAAACAGGAACATCAAGGTCATGGTGGGCATGTACACGCCATGGAAGGCGATCTCACGGGGCATGGTGCAGTCCTTTCGCCGGTGCCAGTGGCGACTGTGGGTCCAGCAGGGAAGTACGGATGAAGTGCAGGTAGCTTTGCACGCGGCGCAGCACCGAGGTGTCGAAGTGCCGGGCGAATGGCTCGTCGGTGGCCTGCACGCGTGCGATGGCGTGGTCCACTGCCACCAGTGCGCGCTCGTGGTTGCTGGCGCTGGGCTGCAGGAACAGCCGGGTCAGCGCACGGCCCATGACACGGATTGCCTGGCGCCAAGGCTGCGACTCGGCATAGGCCGGGTGCACCGGGGCGCGGGCTTGCTCCTTGCGCAGCTCGATGACGGCGTGGCCGATCTCCAGCACGGTGAACATCCAGCCCATCAGCTGGCTTTGCACCTGCGGCTTGCCGGCCGCCAGGCCATAGGCCTGGTGCAGCAGGTCGCGGGTGCGGCTTTCGAAGGCCGAGCCCAGGCCGCGCAGGCGGCCGCTGATGGCGAACAGCACCTGCTCGCGCAACGCCTGCTCCAGGCGGCTCCACAACCAGCGGCTGTTGGGCGGCAGGATGATCGCCCCGGCGGCGGCACAGACGAACATGCCGATCACCATGCCGATGTAGTCGTTGATGAAGGTGTACGGGTCATAAACGGTGAGGTTGTTCGGCACCGAACCAATCGCGAAGAACACCAGCAGGCCGATGCCATAACCGGCGTAGGCAGGGCGCGACGAAAGAAACGCGCCCAGCACGAACACAGGCGCCAGCACCATGCACAGCAGCGGAAAACCGTCGATCCAGGGGAACACGAAGAAGGTTTCGAAGAAGCCGACAAAAGCGCCGATGGCCGTGCCGCAAGCCATCTGGAACGACATGCGCTTGGGGTTGGGCGACGCCGCCGAAAGGCATACGGTGACCGTGGCGATCAGGGTCATCATGGCGCCACTGGGCCAATCGCTGAGCAGCCAGTAACTGCCCAGCAGCAACAGCACTGCCGAGGCGCGCACACCGGCCGCCAGCGATACCAACCAGCTGGTCTGCGCCACGTAGGGCTCGTCCCACTGCTCGCGCTCGTGCTTGTGCGCGGCCAGCGAGGCATGGGTTTCGGCGTAGCTCAACATCTCGTCGACGAAGCGGTACAGCAGCTCGAACGCGGTGTGAAAATCGAGCAGGTCGGATTCGCTGGGGTCCGTTGCCAGGTACTCAGCCCGCAGCCCTCGCACCTGAGCCTGCAGGCCTTCCTTGTAGGCGGCCAGCTCCAGGGTCAGGCGCAGCGCATCGGCGTCAGTCAACGCCCGGCCCACATAGGGCTGCAGCAACTCCACAAGGGTGTTCAGGCCCGGTTCGATGGCACTGACGATCTGCAGCGGGCCACGGGCACGCAGGCGCTCCAGCAAGCGGTGCAAGGCATTGAAGCGGGTGGTGATGGCCATGAACTCGCTGTTCATGCGCACCAGCCGGCCACTGCGACGGCGCATGTGCGGGTCTTCGAAAGCGGTGACGTTGCGCAGGCTCTCAAGGCCCACGGCCTCTGCCACGAAGCGCACGTTGCTGCTCTCGAAGCGGTCCTTTTGACTGTCGCCACGCAGGGCCTCGACCACCACCCCGGCAAACACGCCAAAGCGCTGGTACAGGGCGTTGCGCATTGCGGCACTGGCCGACTGCGGCAGGATCGCGGCACTGACGAAGGTCGACACCAGAATACCCAGGGCGATTTCCAGCGCCCGCCATACCGCTGCCATGAACGCCTGGTCGGGGTGTTGCAGCACCGGCAGGCCGATCATCGCTGCGGTGTAGCCAGCCAGCACGAAACCATAGGCGCGGAAGGTGCGGTAGCGCATGGCACCGGCTGAGCACAGGCCCACCCACAGGGCCAGGCTGGGCAGAAACAGCTCGGTGTTCTGCGGGAAGATGGCGATCAGCGCCACCATCATCGCCGAGCCGGCCAGGGTGCCCAGCACCCGGTAGAAGCTCTTGGCGAACACATGCCCGCTTTGCGGCTGCATGACGATGAACACGGTGATCATGGCCGTGCGCGGTTGCGGCAGCTCCAGGCGCATGGCCAACCACAAGGTAATGAACGCGGCGGCCAGCACCTTGAAGATGTACACCCAGGTCACGCCGTCGGTGCGCGCCCAGGCAAAGAAGCCCCGGCGCCATTCCAGGCTTTGCAGCCAGCGCACGGGCAAACTGGAAGTGCTCATTCGGCGTTATCCGGCTTCTTGTCGAAAATGGCCAGGGTGGCCGGGGTCTTCGGTGCTGCCTGGCGTTCCTCTTTCGGCGCATCCTGACCGGCCTGCAGGCCACCACCCAGGGCGGTGACCAGCTCGGCATGGGCAATCAGGCGGGCGGCCTGCACCTGCTGCTGCACCTGCTGCTGGCGGAACAGCAAAGTCTGCGCGTTGAGCACGTTCAGGTAGTCGGTAAGGCCGCGCTGGAACGCGACCATGGCGATGTCGTAGGTTTTCTGCGCGGCAGCAACCGATTCGGCGGCGAAGTGCGACTGTTCTTTCATCGACTCGCGGCGGATCAACTGGTCGGAGATGTTCTTCAGTGCACCAACCACGGTCTGGTTGTAGCGGGCCACCGCCACGTCATACCCCGCCGAGGCCACGCCCAGTTCTGAGCGCAGGCGCCCACCGTCAAAGATCGGCAAGCTGATGGCCGGGCCGACGTTGTAGTTGAACTTGCGCCCGGTCAGGAATTCCAGCGGGCCACCGCCGGTGGCCATGAAGCCCAGGCTGCCGACCAGGTCGACGTTGGGGAAGAAGCCGGCGTGAGCGACGTCGATGCCACGCGCCTGGGCAGCCACCTGCCAGCGGCTGGCAACCACATCAGGCCGCTGGCCAACCAGTTCGGCGGGCAGGTTCGAAGGCAGTTTCAGCGGCGCGGCCAAGGCCAGGACCGGGCGCTGCAACTGCGCGCCTTCCCCCGGCCCCTTGCCGGCCAGTGCGGCCAGCTGGTTGCGGGTCAGGGCAATTTCTTCGTCGAGGCTGTCGAGCTGGCGGTGGGTTTCCGGCAGCGGCGCTTCGGCCTGGCTGACTTCGAAATGGGTGCCGATACCGGCATCCAGGCGACGCTTGGCCAGGGCCAGGATCTGCTCCTGCTGTTCCAGTTCGGCCTTGACGATATCGCGCTGGGCAAAATGCAGGCTCAGCTGGATGTAGGCACGCACCACATTGTTCTGCAGTTCCAGCTGCGCCTGACGGGCTTCGGCCACGCTCATGTGCGCCTGGTCCACGGCCTGCTCGCTGGCATTGCGCTCGCGCCCCCACAGGTCAAGGGCGTAGCTGAAACCGATGGCGGCGTTGTTGTCCCAGGTGTTGGCACCCGACAACGCGCCGGGGCCATAAAACTGGTCTTCAGGCCAGTTGTGGCGCTTGAGCGTTGCCTGGCCGTTGGCCTGGAGCTTTTCCGCCGACTCGACCACACCGGCCATGGCCTTGGCTTCGCGCACCCGCGCCGCGGCCATGGCCAGGCTTGGGCTATCGGCCACGGCCAGGGTAACCCAGCGGTCCAGCTGTGGGTCACCATAGGCGTGCCACCACTGCTGGTCGGGCCAGTGAGCGTCGGTCGCGGCTTCGCGAATGGCCGCGTCGGTGGTCAAGGTATTGGCTTGCAGCGTCTTGCTTTGCGGGGCAATGCCCCAGGTTCCGATACAGCCGCTCAAGGTGAGGGCAAGGGCACAGGCACTGAACGCCTTGAGCGTTCTGATGATGCGACGCGGCACAGCTGCGATTTCCCGAGGAAGAGGTGAAGGGGCCGGGCAATTCTAGGGGGCAGCAGCACTGGCGATAAGCACAGATTCCTGCGAATCTTTGTTACCAAAACAGCGATAATCCGCCTTTGGTCGAAGGCAACTTTTTCTCTTTTCCAAGTTACTTCGTGACACAATTTTGTCCTCTACCTCGAGAGTGACCCATGGACACCCTGCAAAACATGCGTGCTTTCAGTTGCGTAGCCCAACTCGGCAGCTTCACTGCCGCTGCGGCGCAACTGGATACGACCACCGCGAACGTGTCGCGGGCAGTCTCCAATCTGGAAGCCCATCTGCAAACAAGGCTGCTCAACCGTACCACCCGCCGCATTGCGCTGACCGAAGCCGGCAAGCGCTACCTGATGCGTTGCGAACAGATTCTTACCTACGTCGAAGAAGCCGAGGCCGAAGCCAGCGACGCCCATGCGCGCCCGGCCGGGCAGTTGAAGGTGCATTCGATGACTGGGGTCGGCCAGCACTTCGTGGTCGATGCCATCGCCCGCTACCGCGAAACGCACCCGGACGTGACCTTCGATTTGACCATGGCCAACCGCGTGCCCGATCTGCTCGACGAGGGTTATGACGTCTCCATCGTGCTGGCCACCGAACTGCCCGACTCAGGGTTCGTTTCGCAGCGCCTGGGCATCACCTACAGCATTGTCTGTGCCTCGCCCGCCTACATCGCCCAGCATGGCGTGGCGCACAAGCCTGCCGACCTGCTCAAGCACGCCTGCCTGCGCATGGTCAGCCCGGTCATACCGCTGGAGAAATGGCTGTTCGATGGCCCGGAAGGCCAAGAGATGGTCAACATCACCAGTTCGCCGTTCATGGTGAATACCGCCGATGCCATGAAGACTGCGATCCGCAGTGGCATGGGCGTAGGCGTGCTGCCGATCTATTCGGCTATCGAGGGCCTGCGGGACGGTAGCCTGGTTCGGGTGCTGCCCGAGTATCGCCTGCAGGAGCTGAACCTGTATGCCATCTATCCATCGCGGCAGTATCTGGATGCCAAGATCAAGACCTGGGTCGAGTACCTGCGCAACTCGCTGCCAGAGATTCTTGCCGCGCATGAGGCAGACCTGAAAACCCACCAGGTGCTGATCGCCAACTAAAAAGCTGCTGCATTGCGGGGGCTGACAATGGTAGGTTGCTAACCATTGATTTCGCCTGTTCCGCCCCTTTCGCGGGCAAGCCCGTTCCTGCAAGGCACCGCGCCCCTGTAGGCGCGGGCTTGCCCGCGAAGAGGCCGGCACAGCCCCACCCCGCCTAGCAGAGAAGTTGCCCGATGAAAAAGACCGTCCTGGCCTTCAGCCGTATCACCCCGGCCATGGCCGAGCGCCTGCAGCAAGACTTCAACGTGATTCTGCCCAACCCCAAGCTCGGCGACATCAACGCCCAGTTCAACGAAGCCCTGCCTGAAGCCCATGGTCTGATCGGCGTTGGCCGCAAGCTCGGCCGAGCGCAGCTTGAAGGCGCGGCCAGGCTGGAGGTGGTGTCCAGCGTGTCGGTCGGCTATGACAACTACGACCTCGACTACTTCAACGAGCGCGGCATCGCCCTGACCAACACCCCCGACGTGCTGACCGAAAGCACCGCCGACCTGGGCTTCTCGCTGATCATGGGCTGCGCCCGGCGCACCGCCGAGCTGGATGCCTGGACCAAGGCCGGCAACTGGCAGGCCACCGTGGGCCCGGCCCACTTCGGCAGCGATGTGCATGGCAAGACCCTGGGCATCGTCGGCATGGGCAACATTGGTGCAGCAGTGGCACGCCGTGGCCGCTTTGGCTTCAACATGCCGATCCTGTACAGCGGCAACAGCCGCAAGACTGCGCTGGAACAGGAGCTGGGCGCACAGTTCCGCAGCCTGGACCAGTTGCTGGCCGAAGCCGACTTCGTGGTCATCGTGGTGCCGTTGTCCGATGCCACCCGCAAACTGATCAGCAGCCGCGAGCTGAAGCTGATGAAGCCGAGTGCGTTCCTGATCAACATTGCCCGTGGGCCGGTGGTGGATGAGGCGGCGCTGATCGAGGCGCTGCAGAACGGCACCCTTCGCGGCGCGGGCCTGGACGTGTACGAGAAAGAGCCGCTGAGCGACTCGCCGCTGTTCAAGCTACCCAATGCGCTGACGCTGCCGCACATTGGTTCGGCTACTGCCGAAACCCGTGAGGCCATGGCCAACCGAGCGATCGACAACCTGCGTGCGGCGCTGCTGGGCGAGCGGCCGCGGGACCTGGTGAACCCGCAGGTGTGGAAGGGCTGACCGTTTTGGAGTGCCTGGGCCGGCCCCTTCGCGGGTAAACCCGTGCCTACAAAGGGTGTGCACTGCCCTGTAGGAGCGGGTTTACCCGCGAAAGGGCCGGCCCAGGCAACCCATCACCTATTTGGCTACCACAACACCCCCAGCCACCCTGGCCCGGGGCTTGCGAAACACCAGCACATTCCCCGCCATCACCGCCACCAAGCCGAGCAAGGCCGGCGCCGTCCATTGGTAACCCTCAGCCACCGCCGACACATTCAACGCCACCAACGGGAACAGCACCGTGCAGTAAGCTGCCCGCTCCGGGCCCAGGCGCCCGACCAACGTCAGGTAGGCAGTGAAGGCAATCACCGACCCCGGCACCACCAGGTACAGCAGCGAACCGATATAGCGCGCATTCCACTCCATGCTGAACGGCACGCCGCTGACCACACAGAACACCGCCAGCATCACCGCCCCATAGACCATGCCCCAGGCATTGGTGGTCATCGGCTTGAGCCCGGCCTTCTGCTGCATGCTCGACAGCAGGTTGCCGGCCGAGAAGCACAGCGTGCCGAACAGGGCTAAACCAAGGCCGTACAGGGTTTCGCGGCTGGCTGCGTGATGCGACAGCTCCGGCCAGAACAGCAGGCCCAGGCCAAGCAAGCCCAAGGCACCACCGCCAAGCACATTGCTGGCGATTTTCTGGCCGAAGAAAATACGAGCGTTAAGCGCGTTCCACAGTGTCGCGGTGGAGAACACCACCGCGATCAGGCCGCTGGCGATCCACTGGCTGGCGCTGAGGAAGCAGATGAAGTTGACGCAGAACAGGCATAGGCCCTGGGCCAGGCAGATCTGGTGGCCACGGCGGTTCATGGGTTGCAGCCGGCGGGTAAGCAACAGGAAAGCAAACAGGATCAGCCCGGCCAGGGCGAAGCGGTAGACGATCGACACCGGGATCGCGACCACACCCAACTGGAGTTTCAGGGCGATCCAGGTGGTACCCCAGATCAGGACGGTGAGCAGGTAGAGTGACAGGTTCATGGTGGCGGTTCCTTGGGCCTCTGGAAATCGGTGCCCGGCGCTTCGCGGGTAAACCCGCTCCTACAGGGATCACCAGTGTTCTTTCGATCGGCCTCTGGCTGCTTGCACGAACTTGCGCTTTTCTTGCGCCGGTAGCTGTCACTCGATCCAGGGCGCAGTAGGATGGCAGGCAAGAGGACCTGCCAATGACGCCACTCACCCAGTTGCAAGTGTTCAACGCCATGCATGCCTCGCCCAACGCCAGGCTGGAGCTGAGCGCGCACCTGGGCGACGGACTGGCGGCAGCGTTGTGGAGCAACCGTGACGATGCGCGCGACTACCAGGCGCCTAGCCATCACACCCTGTCGTGCTACATCGCCGACGGCACCGGCACCTTCCGCCGCCAGCGCCCGGCCGACAAAGGTGCGCCCGACAAGCTGTGCGTGATGCCGGCCGGGCAGGAATCGAACTGGGTCGTCAATGGTGCGATCCGCCTGGCACACCTGTATGTCAGCGAGGCGCAGTTCGCCCTGGGCTGTGTACGCCTGCTCGACCGGGAACCGCGCGAGCTGCAACTGCAGGAAGCGACCTTTCTGGACGACCCGCAGCAGGCTGCCCGCTTTCGTCAATTGATCCAGCTGGACTGGGACGAGCCCGGCGAGCGCCTGCTGGCCAGCAGCCTGGCGCACGAGATCGTTGACCATGCGCTGCTCAGCCAGGTCGGGTTGCGCCAAGGCCTGCGCCTGAAAGGCGGGCTGGCGCCAAACCTGCGCCGACAGCTGGTCGACTACCTCGAGGCACACCTGGACCAGCCCATCACCCTGGAAGAGCTGGCGCTGCGCTGCAATCTGTCCGAATACCACTTTGCGCGCATGTTCCGCGCCAGTTTCGGGCTCCCGCCGCACCAGTATCTGCTGGCCCGGCGGCTGCACCGGGCGTGCCAGTTGTTGCGGCTGGGAGTAATGCCGCTGGGGGAGATTGCCTTGTTGTGCGGGTTTGCCAGTGCCAGCCATTTCAGCAACCGGTTTCGCCAAGCCCTGGGGGCAACACCTGGCGAATACCGCAAGGCCTTTTTCATCTGAAACCGGGGCCGCTCTGCGGCCCCATTTGCCTAGAACTCGAAGGTGCTCGACAAACTGACCTGCCGCGCATCGCCAATCGCCACAAAGTACTGGTTCACCGCCGAGCTGTAATACACCTTGTCGAACAGGTTCTTCACGTTCAGTTGCAGGCGCACGTTGTGTTCGTCGAGTTTGGTTTCATAAGTGGCAAACGCATCGGCAACGGTATAGCTCGGCAGGTCGAAGGTATTGGTCGCGTTACCCGAACGCTCGCCCACATAACGGGCGCCGGCACCGAAGCGCAGCCGGTCACCCCCGAACAGGCTGCCAAAGTCATACACCGCCGACAGCGAGCCGCTGTGCCGGGCCACGTTCTGCAGGCGATTGCCCTCAAGATCAGGGTCCTTGGTGACCTTGGCATCGGTCAGTGCATAGCTGCCGATCAGGCTCCAGCGCTCGCTGATCTGGCCGGTCACGTCGAGTTCCACTCCGCGTGAACTGACCTCACCCGCATTGCTGTAGACCGTCTCGCTTGTGACGGCGTCAAAGTTCGAGACCAGTACATTGCGCTTGGTGATATCGAACAATGCCAGGGTGCCTGTGATGCGGCCTGGCATGTCGAGCTTGGCGCCCAGCTCCCACGACTTGCCCTCCTCAGGTGCCACCGAGGCGTCGAGCACGACATTGCCGGTCAGCGGCGCGATGGTCGAGTTGGGCTTGAACGACTCGCTGTAGCTGCCATAGAACGAGAGCTGGTCGTCGACTTTGTAAACGATACCGGCGTGGGGTACCCAAGCCTGGCCACTGATGTCGGTATTGGCCTTGAACGGGCGACCGCGGCCAGCGTACTGGTCGTACTGCTGGAAACGCGCACCTGCTACAAGGATCCAGTGCTCATCGAGGTGCAGCGCGTCCTGCACGAACAGCGCATCGGTGCGCAGCTTGTCGGTCTGGTCACTGTCGCTGGCTCGCACGTTGGTGCCCTCCACTTCCTGTCCGTAGACCGGGTCCAGATAACTGAACGTGGACTGTGGCGTCTGGCGAATCAGGTCACCGCGAAAGATCTTGCGGTCTTCATGGTCGATGCCGAACAGCAGGTCATGCTGCATCCCCGCCAGCTCGACATTGCCATTGAGACTCAGGGTCACGAACTGGTCACGGCTCATGGCGTTGTGGGTGCCGTCGATGCTGCGTGTCAGCGTGCCTTGGGTTTCGTTGACGCCGGTCACGCGAACCTGGCTGGCATCGTAGGTCTCACGATTGAAGCTGTAGCCGAAGTGCAGCTTCCAGTCATCGGCCAGCTGATGGTCGACTTCCAGGCGATACAGGTCGGAGCGCCCTTCCATGTCGTTGAACGGCTCGTCCAGGCGGCGCGTGGCAGGGATGTTCAGCGGGTGGCCGTTGTTGCCGAACGCGGTGCCACGGTCGAACGGATAGAGAAATTCACGGTGCTCGTAAGCCAGCACCACCTGGGTGTCTTCGCCCAGCCAAGCCAGCGACGGTGCCACCAGCGATTCGCGGTGCACACCGTAGTTGCGCCAGTAGTCCTCGTCTTCGTGGTCGACGACCAGGCGGTAGGCGAAGTTGCTGTCACCCAGTGCGCCCGTGCTGTCGAGCCCGCCACCGCTGCCGTTCTTACCGCTGCCATAGGTCGAGCCGCGCACCGTCAGGGCGTTGTACTGCTGCAACTGCGGACGCTTGCTGACCACGTTGATGACCCCACCCGGGTCCTGGATACCGTACAGCAGCGAGGCAGGCCCCTTGAGCACTTCAACCCGCTCGGTGCTGGCGTTGAGGTTGCGACCCTGCACCACGGGCATGCCATCGCGCATGATCGAGCCGTCGCGGTTGTCGCCAAAGCCACGTTTCATCACCGTGTCGGACGTGCCGCCGAAGTTGTTGCCCTGGGTAATGCCGCTGACGTTGGCCAGGGCATCATCGAGGTTGCGCGGGGCCTGGTCGCGGATGACCTGGGCCGGTACCACGTTGATTGCCTGGGGGATGTCCTGGTTCGGGCCCTGCCCGCGCATGATCGAAGCGCTGGCCAGGGGCTGGTAGCTGTAGTCGTCCTGTTGCGAGGTCACGGTGGTGGCCTGCAGGTTGAGGGCACCGGAGGTGTCTGCAGGTTCGAGGGTCAGGGTACGTGCGTCGACGCGGCGCCAGGCCAGCCCAGCGTTGCCCAGCAGTTGTTGCAGCGCCTGCTCGGCGCTGAACCGACCCTTCAGCGCTGGCGCTTGCACGCCCGGCAACTCGAGGGTGTAGACCACGCTCTGGCCAGTGGTGCGGCTGAAGGCGTTCAGGGCCTGGGCCAAGGGTTGGGCCGGCTGGGCGAAGGCATAGGCCTGCAGCTGCTCGGCCGCGGTTGCCAGGGGGGCGACAGCGAAGGCCGGGAGCGCAGCAAGGCCGAACCAGAGAGGGACGCAACGCGGGGAGAACTTCATGGACGCTGACCTGTGAGAGGGTGATTACTGCGAATGAATCGCACTTTCACTCATTACACGGATGCCACGTGCTGTTACCTCACCTGTGCCTGGAAATATTTTTGTTGTGGCGACCTCTTCGCGGGTAAACCCGCTCCTACGGGGGGGTTACCCGTGAAGAGGCTGGCACAGGCAACTACCGAATCAGGGTCAAACGCCCCAACACGGTCTGCCGTGAAAAACCCATCACCTTACCCAGCGAATCCAGCGCCAGCAGCGGCTCGGCCACCGGGAAGCTGCCGCTGACCTTGCGCTGCCCCAGGTCACCATCGAGCAACAGGATACGCCCCGGGTAATATCGCCCAAGGTCTTCGATCACCTGCGCCAGCGGCACCTGGTAATAGTTCAGCCACCCCTGGCGCCAGGCCAGGCGGTTGTCACTGTCCACCGCCAGGGTGTCGCCTACCCTGCCTGCGCGGTAGGTCAGCTGCTGGTTGGCAGTCAGTTCTCGCGCCACAGTGCCCTGCGCGGGGCTGACGCCCACACGCCCGCTGCGCACCGTCACCTGGGCGCCCTCGCTTTGCTCACGCACCTCGAACTGGGTGCCAAGCACCCGCACTTCGCCGCCGGCAGCTTCCACCAGGAACGGCTCACCGGTATGGGTAACCTCGAAGAACGCCGCACCATGCAGCAACCGCACACGGCGCTCACCCTGGGCGAAGTCGACCGCAATGGCGCTACCGGCATCAAGCGTCACCTGTGACTGGTCGGCCAAGGTCACCTGGCGAATCTGCCCGGCACTGCTGTAGTCCGCCTGCAGGTCCCGCAACCAGTACCCCGGGTGCCAGCCCCCGGCGACGCCCACGGCCAGCACCAGGCAGGCTGCCAACGCCAGCCCTGCCACCCGCCGCCACCCGCCACGCGCCGGCGGTCTGGCCATGGCATCGAGGTAGCGCTGCAGGGCGTCCTGTTCTTCGTCCGCCAGCCGCGCCGCTGGGGCGGCGCTTTTCTGCCACAGCACCTGGGCCTGTTCATAAGCTGCGCGGTGCGCGGGGTCGGCCAGCAACCAGCGCTTGAATGCCGCCCCTTCGGCTTGCCCGGGTTGCTCGTTAATCCGGTTGAACCATTGCAGGGCAGCCTGAAACTGCGCTTCGGTGATCGGCGGTAAACGGCTCATCGACGGGCGCTCCCTGGCCGGCGTGGGGTGGACGCGGGCTCGGCAACACTCGCCTTGCACGCTTCGAGGGCGCGCATCATATGCTTTTCCACGGCGCTCTGGGACAGCTGCATGGCTTTGGCGATCTCGCTGTACTTGCAGCCGTGAATGCGGTTGAGCAGGAAGATCTGCCGGGTGCGTTCGGGCAAGGCACGCAAGGTGGCCTCGATACGCTGCAAGTCGTGGTCGACCTCCACGGCCTGCTCAGGGGCCTGGGCCAGGCTCGCCTCATTCACCGGCACAGCGGCTTCGGCCACGCGTTCGCGGCTACTTTCGCTGCGCAGGTGGTCTATGGCCAGGTTGCCCGCGCAACGCAGCAGGTAAGTGTCCAGCGCCTCGACCTTGACCTCGGGGCGACGCCAGAAACGCAGGAACAGCTCTTGGACCAAGTCCGAAGCAGTGGCGCGGCAGCCGACCCGACGGCTTACCAACGCCTCCATACGCGCACGCTGGGCCTGGAACACCTGGACGAAACGTGCACGCGCGCCTGCGCTGTCAGCGTCAGGTTCGATGATATCCCTCGGCTCGCTCACAGGGATCACGCAGCAGATACGGCCAGCAGGGGGCCCAGCACCACGCTGACGGCAGCCAGGCCCAGCAGCAGACGAGGCTGGTACGGCAGGCCGAACACCCACAGTGTTACCCCGGCCATCATCACTGCGGTCCACTCCACCAGGCCGAGGGCCCAGCCACGCAGGTACACGCTGAGCACCAGCGACAGCATCAGCAGCAGCCAACCTGCAACACGTAACAGGAGCAAGTGCCTGGGGCTCGGCTTGCGCCCGAGCAAGTCGCTGAAGTGCTTTTCCATCGCCAGGCACAGGGCAACAAAGCCCGCAAAGGCAATCAGTGCGTTACCCAGCATCAGCTCACCTCCACCGTTTCAATGCTCGACTTTTTTGTCGCACGCGCCGCGCGCTTGGCTACGGGGGTTGGGCTGGCCAGCATCTTGTGGGCCAGCCAGGCCAGAAACAGGCCGGTCCCCAGGGCTGTCAGATCGAAGCCGGCCATGGCCCAGTCACCCTCCAGTACCGAATGGTTCAAGCCCCGGTCAGTCGTCAGGCCATTGAGCAACGGCAGCAGGGCGAAGGCCAGCGCGCCCAGCGCCAGTTGCTCGCCCCAGGCCTTGCGCCCGCTACGCAGCACGGCGTGCACCAGCGACAGGCCCCAGGCGATGAAGAAAGCATTGACCTCCCAGTCGGCCCGGCCTTCGACAGCCATGGGCACCAGGCGGTTGGCCCAGAAAAAGCTCGCCACCGCCAGCAACAAGCCACTCATGCTGGCCATATTGAGCACTTCGACCAGGCGCAGCTCCCCTGGCACAGCTCCGCTCTTGGCGTGCTTGAGCTGGCGCTTGCCCAACCACATCACCAACCCGGTACCAATCACCGCCGTACCGGCCACACCAAAGAAGAAATACAGCCAGCGCAGCCAAGGCCCGGCAAAGTTACCCATGTGCAGGCCGGCGAAACTGAAGGCGGTCATCATTAAACCGCTCTCCGGCTTGCCCTGGCTCAACAGCGCACCGCTGGCCCCATCGAATGTCCAGTTGGCGCTACGCCGATAAGCCACGTGGTCGGCTGCCGATTGGGTGAAGGTGACGCGGGCATTGCTGTCGCCCGGGTTTTGCACCTGGATGCTGCCAACACGCGCCCCCGGCTGCAGCGCCTGCACCTTGGCGTACAGGCTCGGCAGCGCTACCAGCGGCGTGGCCACCTGGGCCGCCTTGGGCGCATCGTTGCGGCCAAACAGGTCGTTGAAGTACTTGTCGGTGTCATTGCCGTAGCTGGCCATGATGCCCGCCGGCATCACCATGTACATGAACAGCACCAGGCTGCTGTAGCTGATCATCAGGTGGAACGGCAGCACCAGCACGCCGATGGCATTGTGCCCGTCCAGCCAGGAACGCTGCCCCTTGCCAGGGCGGAAGGTGAAGAACTCCTTGAAGATCTTCTTGTGGGTAATGATGCCGGTGACCAACCCCAGCAGCATGATGAAAGCGCAGAACGTCGAGAGCCAACGGCCAACCGGGTAAGGCATCTGAAGCTGGAAGTGGAAGCGGTAGAAGAACTCACCACCGCGGCTGTCACGTGCGTCCACCGGCTGGCCGGTCTGGGTATCGAGGGTTTTCCTGACAAAGCCACGCGGGCCGCCACTGGGGTCGCGGTAGCCCACACTCAAGGCGGCCTCCCGTTCGTTCGGCATGCGAATGAACCAGGTACTCGAATGCCCTGCATTGTCCTGCAGGTAACGTTGAGCTACCGCCAGGCTATTGATCGGGTCCAGGGCATGGCTGCGCACTTCAGGCTGTGACCAATGAGTGATTTCTTCCTTGAAGTACGACAGCGTGCCGGTAAGGAAGATGGCGAACAACAGCCAGCCGAAGATCAGGCCGGTCCAGGTGTGCAGCCAGGCCATGGCCTGGCGGAAGCCTTCTTTCATGCGTTTTTCATCCAGTAGGCAACGCCGCTGATCACGCCCAGCAGCAGGCTTGGCGCCAATACGCCCAACCAGGCACGCCAGGCGCTGCGGCAGGCGAAACACCAGATGAACGCCAGCAGGTAGAAGACGAACGACAGCAGCAGGCCGGTGAGCGTGGCATCGACCTTGGGCAGTGGCGCCAGCAAGGCAATACAGACGCTCGCGAGGGACGCCAGCAGATAGCCGCCCAGCAGCGCGGCCAGGCTACGGGATGTCACGGCCAGGCGATAGCTGAGCGGGAGGCCGGCGGTTTTGCGCGTCATGGCGGGGTCCGGGCGTTCTTGGGGCTGCAATAATAATGATTTCAATTCTCATAAGCAAAGCCCAGCCCCCGCTACGCATTTGGCCGTACGCGCCACGCGTCACGGTAAGCCCATTTGCAACAAGAAATTTATTTTCAAAAAGGGCTTGAATTCATTCCGCAGTTGCCTGACCTTAGAGTCAAGAGGCGCAGAAATTCCAAGGGTCTCAAGGGCCTAGGCGCGTCTCCATGCGAGCAAGCTGAATAAGGATTGAATCATGCAAATCCAGGTCAACAGCAGCAACGATTTCGACGGTAACGCCCGGCTCGACCAGTGGGTCCGCAGCACACTGCAGAACTCGCTGGAACGTTACGAAGAAGACCTCACCCGCATCGAGGTTCACCTGCGCGACGAGAACGGCGTCAAGCCCGGACCGCATGACAAACGCTGCCAGATGGAGGCTCGCCCGAAAGGCCACCAACCGATTTCCGTGACCCACACCGCCAGTTCGCTGGACCAGGCAGTCGACGGTGCCGCCACCAAGCTCAATCACGCGCTGGAGCACTTCTACGGCAAGCTGCGCAGCAAGCGCGGCGTCTTGGAACTGAGTGACCCGGACGCCTGATCGGCAATGCAAAACGCCCGGCCTTGAGCCGGGCGTTTTCGTTTGTGCCGATCAATGGCGCTGAACCAACGTGCGAACGTCCCGGTCAACCTCTGCATTCACTCAACGCAGAAGCAAGACCATGAACAACCCATTCGAACGAATCAGTGCTGCATTCGCGCCCGAATACCGGGTGAACCTGAGCATTGCAAACCTCGACGGCAGTATCATGCTGACCCTGTCCGACGACGCCGGCGTGGTCGCCAAGCGCCTCATCACCCCGGCCCAACGCAACGACCCGGTGCGCCTGCAACGGGTGATCGACAGCATCCGCCTGGGCCTTGCGATCGAACTCAGCCAGAACCCCCTGCAAGTGCTGGCCGCGCTGACCCGTGACGCCCGCCACGAGCCGCGCCATTTCATTGCCAACTGAGGGCTACTTGCCCTCCTCCACTGCCTTGCCGTTGGCGTCCAGCACCTTGGTCGAGGGGTAGCGGTACGAAGCGTAGCGCACCACCAGGATCGAGAACGCCAGCAACAGGATGCCGCCGCACAGGTACAACAGCCCTTCATCGGGTGCCTTGTGGTGCGAAACATCGCCGATCAGCAGGCGAGTGAGCGCGGTGATTGCCACGTACAGCAGGAAGCGGATCGGCATGTGGTTGGTCTTGAAGTAGATCCCCACCATCGCCCCCAGCTCCAGGTAGATGAACAACAGCAGGATGTCATCGACACTGATCCCGCCCTTGCCCAGCATGTCCAGGAACGTCACCACCGCCGCGTAGGCGGTGATCGCGCCAATGCCGAACAGCGCCAGGTAATGGAACGCCTCGACGCACAGGTTGCCCAGCGAGTCGGCCGAGCCGTGCAGGCCCTTGCGCAGTTTTTCTGCCCATTTGATGTTCACGATGTTCCATTCCCCGATACGTCTTTAAGGATGATGCGTCGCTGATGTGACGCTTGTGCCATGCAGTTAAAGGGCCAAGCCCCTGTCTTGGAAGGCGACCGATTGCCGCAAGACACCTTGAGGCGTGGCGCATTGCAAAAAAGCACGCCGTGCTTGGGGAAAAATCAGATTTAACCCCTTCCTTGTAGGGCATTTCCCAAAGATACTCCCTGCCATTGTGGCGTTCGGGCATGCGCACTAGTCTGGGGTCGTCGCTGCCAATCAGCGACCGGCTTTGACAGGCCGCCCTGAACTAACCACATGGCTTTGCCTTTATGGCAGCTGTCATGGGGCACCTCGTGTGCGCCGGCTTTTGGTTCTGTTCACCGGTCTGTCAACCCATGTACAGCTGCCGCCTCATTGTTTGACAGCAGGAGGTGGTGGCCCCAACTTTGAACAGGCCTTCACCATGCTGAAAGTAGTTCCCGATCCACCCCATAACCCCCATTCCCTCGAAGACACCCTGATCCAGGCCACCGACTACGCGTTGTGCGCAGCCACCGTGGTGCATCAGGCGTTGCTGCTTCAGCCCAAGTCACCGGTTTCGATCCTGATGATGACCTCCATGCATGAGCTGGAGGCGCTGCGGGCTCTGCTTGAGTCGGCACTGGTTCAGGTGCAGATGCCCGCTGAGCCCAGGACTTCGCACTAAGACTGGTTAATGTGCCGGGAGGGCCGGCCTCTTCGCGGGCTCGCCCGCTCCCACAGGATCACCACAGTCTTCAAGACTTGCACTGTACCTGTGGGAGCGGGCATGCCCGCGAAAGGGTCGGCCAGGCACTCGAGAAACTTCAGGGAATTGAACAATGACAACAGAAGACACCCAATTCACCGTCGGCAAGACCACTTTCTATCAAGGCGAAAACAGCACCCATCCACTGTTCCGCATCGAGCCTGGCATCCCCTGCAGGGACGCCCGCGAGCAGTCGTCGGAATTGATGGGCTATGTGCGTGAATTGACCATTACTGGCCTGATGGAGGAGAAGCCCATGATGATATGGGCCGCCCATTATCTGAGTGCCATGGCCAAGGCGCTGATGGATGATGCCGAGTTGGGCATGAAGCAATGAGGATTTCGCTTCAGGTTGGATGAAGGCCTCTATGTATTTGCCGCAGCAGTTTCAGCGCCTGTGAGATCGAGCCCCGCCCGCGCGGCGCACCATTGTAGGAGCGGGTTTACCCGCGAATAGGCCGGACCTGCCGGCCAATATCTCCCGGTCATTCACCGTCGCAGCCGCCACCGCATTCGCGGGCAAGCCCGCTCCTACATCTGTTTCGAACCAATTGTTCCTGGCAAAGGCGCACCCGCAGCGCTCGGTCTGTGCCACGCTACAATTTCTGCTTGCGAACCAACCAGCATTGCCATTACTGTATATAGATACAGTAAACCGCAACACAACCAGCAAAAAGGCATAGAGGTGATGAATGGCCGTCGAAGTGGTGTACCGCAGCAGCCGCGACCCGGAGCGCTTGTTCATGGATAAGGCCGAAGCAGACCGTCACGACAAAATGCTCGAGCTGGCCGAGCGCCTGGCCGAAGTGCTGCACAAGGCGGTGCCGTCGCTGACCGAGCAGCAGGTCGAGGAAGCCGGTATCTACATGGCGAAGAACCGCGATGTGTTCGCCCGGGCGTTCAAAAGCCAGCCGGATGCGTTGGCCGAATTGCTTGAGGGTACTGCTGCCGAGTGATATCGCCCGAGGTGTGCGGGTTTACCGGCGAAGTGGCCAACAACGCCATCAGCAACCTTCAGCCATACAACAACCGCTCCGCCAACATCTGCGCCACCCTTGCCGGCGAACGCTTCTCCGCCTGCGCATGGCCAAACACTTCGGTCAGCCGTGAAGGAATCCGCGCCAGGTGCGCAGTAATGGTGCCTTGGTCTTCGCCACGGTGGGTGAGTGCCACATAGATCAGCCCACCGGCATTGATCACGTAGTCAGGTGCATACAATATGCCGCGCGACTCCAGCTGGTCTGCCACCTGCAAGGTCGTCAGCTGGTTGTTGGCCGCCCCCGCCACTGCCGCACAACGCAGTTGCATCACGCTCTGCCCGTTCAGTACCGGGCCCACGCCGCAGGGTGCAAAGATATCGCAAGGGGTACTGATCAACGCATCGTTGGTCACCGGTTTGGCATCGAACTGCTCCATCGCCAGCCGCACCCGCCCCGGGTCAAGGTCGCTGACCAGCAGCTCCGCGCCCACCGCATGCAATTGCTCCGCCAGTGCATAACCGACATTGCCCAACCCCTGCACCGCTACCCGCAAGCCTCTCAGGTCATCGCTGCCCAGCCGGAACGAGGTTGTGGCACGTATGCCCGCGAACACCCCCATCGCCGCATGTGGTGATGGGTCGCCCGATGCAGTGGTGCTGGTCACGTAGGGCGTGCTGTGGGCAATGCAGTCCATGTCCAAGGTCGAGGTGCCACTGTCCACGGCGATGATGAAGCGCCCATGCAAGGTATCGATGAAGCGGCCAAAGGCCTCGAACAGCGCGGCGCGGTTTTCCACATGCGGGTTGCGCATGATCACCGCTTTGCCACCCCCCATCGGTAAGCCGGCCAGTGCTGCCTTGTAGCTCATGCCCTGGGCCAGGCGAATCGCGTCGGTCATGGCGCTTTCGTCATCGGCGTAAGGCAGGTAGCGGCACCCCCCCATGGCCGGGCCCAAATGCTCACTGTGGATTGCCACAACGGCTTTCAGGCCTGTAGGCGGGTCATTGAACAGGTGCAGTGACTGGGTACGGGTGCTTTGCATCAGCGCGAACATCGACCGGCTCCCCTACGAGGTGCTCCTTCCAGTATAGGCACGGCCTCGGCGTTGACGCCGCCGCCGGACCACTGGACGAAACCACGCGCCACGGCTAATACTCAAACGTGTGTGGAGATGCCCCATGAAGCCACGTCAAGCCTGCCTGGCCTGCCTGGAACGCGAGCCTGTCGACCTGCTGGAAGCCGCATTGTGGATTGCTGCCGAGCACGACCCGGGTGTCGAGCCCGCGGCCAGCCTTGCTGCGCTGCACGACCTGCAGCGCGAGATAAGCGCCAACCTGCCGATGCTTCCACTCTGCGAACTGGCCCAGCCACTGCTGCGCCAGCTCAATGCGCTGGGCTTTCAGCAGGATGAATATCACCCCCTGCGCCCCCATGCGGCGATGATGGACAAGGTATTGCAGCGCCGCCGCGGCCAACCACTGACCCTGGCCATCCTCGCGTTGGAACTGGCCAGGCGCCTGTCCATACCGCTGGAGGGTGTAGGCTTCCCTGGCCATTTCCTGCTGCGCGTGCCGGGTGCCGACCACCTGCTCGATCCCTGCGGCGGCCGGCGCCTGTACCCCAGCGACTGCCGCGAATTGCTGGCGCGCCAGTTCGGCCCGCACCTGGCGCTGACCGCCGAGCACCTGCGCAGCGCCAGCCCGCTGCAGATGCTGCAACGCCTGTCACGCAACCTGCGCCAACTGCACATCAGTAACGACAACCACCTGGCGGCGTTGATCGACGCAGAGCGCATCATGCAGTTGGGCCCGGTGCAGGTGAGCGACTACATGACCCGCGCCTCGCTCTACCATCATCTGGATTGCCCACAGGCCGAGCGCTTCGACCTGGAGCATGCGTTGCTGCTGACGGAAGACCCGGTCCAGCGCCTGAAGCTGTCCGAGCGAATCGGCAAGCTTCCGGCGACGAACCGTTCACTTCACTGAGCCGGGCTGTCCGGCTGCTGGGCGGGGTGGGCCTTGGCGAACGCCGGGTGCGCGGCCGCCAGTGCGGCAACCCGCAGGATGCGCGGGAAGCTGTCGAGGTCGATGTTGAAGCGTTCGGCCGCGTACAACTGCGGGATCAGGTACACATCCGCCAGCCCAGGCGTGTCGCCAAAGCAGAAACCGTGATCGCCAATCAGTTGCTCCACTGCCGCGAGCCCTTGGCTGATCCAGTGGCCGATCCACTGGTTGACCTGCCCCTCATCCTGACCGGCCTGGCGCAGCCGGTTGAGCACACTGACGTTATGCAGCGGATGAATGTCGCAACCAATGATGGCCGCCACCCCACGTACCTTGGCCCGTGCCTCGGCGGTGGCCGGCAGCAACGCAGGCTGTGGATAAACCTCTTCCAGGTACTCGATGATCGCCGGCGACTGCACCAGTACCTCACCACCGTCGGTGCGCAAGGCCGGTACACGGCCCTGCGGGTTGACGGCTACATAGCCCTCGCCGCGCTGCTCACCCTGCAGCAGGTTGACCGGCAGGGACTGGTAAGTCAGCCCCTTCAGTGCCAGGGCAATGCGCACCCGGTAAGACGAGGTGGAACGGTAATAGGTGTACAGCTCCATACCCCTGCCTCCTCAATTGGCTGCGATGACCGTACCGCGGCATTCACCGAAACCGATGCTGGCTACGCCGTCACGTGTGCAGCGGGCACGCAGGATGATTTCGTCGCCGTCTTCGAGGAATTTGCGCACCTCGCCGCTGGCCAGCTCGACCGGCAGTTTGCCGCCTTCGGTGATCTCCAGCAGGCTACCGAACGATCCCGGCGTAGCGCCCGACAGCGTGCCCGAACCGAACAGGTCACCTGGCTGCAGTTGGCAGCCATTGACGCTGTGATGCGCCACCAGCTGCGCCACGGTCCAGTACATGCTGCGGGTGTTGCTCAGGGTCAGGCGGTGCGGGGCAATGCCCTGCTCACGCATGCGCTCGGTCAGCAGCAGCACTTCGAGTTCGATATCAAATGCACCACTGGCCTGGTCGCGCTTGTCCAGCAGGTACGACAGCGGCTGCGGGTCACCTTCGGGGCGTGCCGGCTGAGCACAGCGGAACGGCTCCAACGCTTCGGCGGTGACCACCCAAGGCGAAATGGTGGTGATGAAGCTCTTGGACAGGAACGGCCCCAGTGGCTGGTATTCCCAAGCCTGGATATCGCGCGCCGACCAATCGTTGAGCAGGCACAGGCCGGCTACGTGCTCGGCGGCATCGCCTACCGGAATTGCCTGACCCATGTCATTGCCCTGACCAATCCAGATACCCAGTTCCAGTTCGTAGTCCAGACGAGCGCAAGGGCCGAAGCTCGGCTCGGTGTGCCCGGCCGGCAGGGTCTGGCCCTTGGGCCGGCGCACGTCGGTGCCGGACGGGCGGATGGTGGAGGCGCGGCCGTGATAACCGATCGGCACGTACTTGTAGTTGGGCAGCAGTGGGTTGTCGGGGCGGAACAGTTTGCCCACGTTCTTCGCATGCTCGATGCCAACGTAGAAATCGGTGTAGTCACCGATCTGCGCCGGCACGTGCAGCTGGCAGTCACTGGCCAGGAACAACGCCGGCTTCAAGGCCGCCTGGTGTTCGCTGTGCTCATCGAGCAGCACCTGCAAACGCTCGCGCAGGGCTACGCGGGCATTGCGGCCCAAAGCGAAGAAGGCGTTCAAAGCCCCGCCGCGGGTGGCTTCAACGGCGGCCTTGGCCGCCCCGTCGAACAGGCCGGCGGCCAGCACCGCCTCCAGGTCGAGGATCGCGTCGCCGATCGCCACGCCACAGCGCCTGGCTTCAC
Organism: Pseudomonas sp. FW305-E2; assembly: GCF_058782925.1. Taxonomy (NCBI): domain Bacteria; kingdom Pseudomonadati; phylum Pseudomonadota; class Gammaproteobacteria; order Pseudomonadales; family Pseudomonadaceae; genus Pseudomonas; species Pseudomonas sp. FW305-E2. The sequence continues at coordinate 214,674 of NZ_JBYSYE010000002.1, forward strand.
CCGGCCGGCTGAAGATGCCCAAGGGCAGGTTCTGCAGCGGGAAGTCGCTGTGCCCGTTGGCGTGCTCGACCCAACTACGGGCATTGGCAGTGTGGTTCATGGGTTATCTCCGGTTCGGGTTGAAGGTGCTCGGCAAGGTCGCCCAGCAACTATCGTAGTCGGCCTGCAATTGCGGGCATTCAAGGGCTTGCAGGCTCGGGCGCAACACCTGGCTGGTCTCGAACATGAAGGCCATGGTGTTGTCGATCTTGTGCGGCGCCAGGTCAGCGGCAATGGCCTTTTCACAGGTTTCAGCGTCGGGGCCATGGGCACTCATCACCCCGTGCAACGAGGCACCACCCGGCAGGAAGCCCTCGGCCTTGGCGTCGTAGGCGCCATTGATCAGGCCCATGAACTCGTTCATCAGGTTGCGGTGGAACCATGGCGGACGGAAGGTGTTCTCGGCCACCATCCAGCGTGGCGGGAAAATCACGAAGTCCATGTTGGCCATGCCATGCACGCTGGTTGGCGAGGTGAGCACGGTGAAAATCGAGGGGTCCGGGTGGTCGAAGCTGACGGTGCCGATGGTGTTGAAGCGGCGCAGGTCATACTTGTACGGCACGTTGCTGCCATGCCAGGCCACAACGTCCAGTGGCGAGTGCTGCAGCTCGCAGGCCCAGTGCTCACCCAGGAACTTCTGTACCAGTTGCACCGGGCCTTCGGCTTCTTCGTAGTGGGCCACAGGCGTGAGGAAGTCGCGGGGGTTGGCCAGCCCATTGCTGCCGATCGGGCCCAGGTCCGGCAGGCGCAGCGGCGCACCGTGGTTTTCCGCGATGTAGCCACGGGCCTGGCCGTCGAGCAATTCGACGCGGAACTTCATGCCACGTGGGATCACCGCAATTTCCAGCGGTTCGACCTCCATCACGCCCAGTTCGGTGGCGATGCGCAGGCGGCCCTGTTCCGGCACCAGCAGTAGCTCACCGTCAGCGTTGAAGAACACCCGTTCCATGGACCGGTTGGCGCAGTAGATGTAGATGCTCACGCCAGCCGGTTTTTCCGCTGCGGCGTTGGCAGCCATGGGCAGCCAACCTTCGATGAAATCGGTCGGTTCAGCAGGAATCGGCTGCGGGCTCCAGCGCAGGCGGTTGGGGTTGATGCCCCCCAGTGGCCCGCCGAGCGGCTGGCGCGCCAGGCGCTCGAAGCGTGGGTGCAAGGCAGAAGGGCGAATGCGGTACAGCCAGGTACGGCGCAACTCGCTACGGGCCATGGTGAACGCCGTGCCCGACAGCAGCTCGGCATACAGGCCATATGGGGCCTTCTGCGGGGAGTTCTGCCCGACAGGCAGCGCCCCGGGCAATGCTTCGCTGGCGAATTCGTTGCCGAAGCCGCTCAGGTAGTGAAGGTCGGGCGACGTGTCGCGGTTCATCGATGCCTCCGGATTTTGTTTTTATCGTAATCAGATTACGAATAACGTAATTTGCTCCGCTCAAGGCGTCAAGCTATAAAGGCGACACGATAAATCCGGAACCTCCCCTCCCATGGCCAAAGCCAGCTCCCCCACCGACACCGGCAAGCAGAAGGTCCGCTCGGCGGAAGTCGGCACCGACATCCTCAAGGCCCTCGCCGAACTCTCACCCTCGACTTCACTATCACGCCTGGCCGAGCACGTGCAGATGCCTGCAAGCAAAGTGCATCGCTACCTGCAGGCGCTGATTGCGAGTGGTTTTGCCGAACAGGATGCGGCCACCAACCATTACGGGCTGGGGCGCGAGGCATTGCGGGTGGGGCTGGCGGCGCTGGGCAGCATCGATGTGCTGAAGGTGGCGGCAATGCCGTTGTCGCAGTTGCGAGATGAGCTCAACGAAAGCTGCTTCATCGCTGTGTGGGGCAACCAGGGGGCCACGGTGGTAAGCATCGAACCTGCCGTGCGCGCGGTCACCGTGGTGACCCAGATCGGTTCGGTGCTGCCGTTGCTCAGCTCGTCCACCGGGCTGGTATTCGCCGCCTACCTGCCCGAGCGAGAAACCCAGGAGCTGCGCGACAGGGAACTGGCCGCTTTGCAACAAACCGCCAGTGACTACGACACACTGCTGGCCGGCATCCGCGAACAGGGCCTGCACCATGTGCATGGCCTGCTGATGCCAGGGGTGGATGCGCTGTCGGCGCCAGTATTCAACGCCCTGGGGCAGATTGCGGCGGTGATGACTGTGGTCGGGCCGACGTCGATCTTCCATGCCGATGAACATGGGCCGGCGGCGCAGCGCCTGCTCACGGCCGCACGAACCGTGAGCTGGCGCATGGGTTATGCGGACAACCCACACTGCGCTTCGACGTCTTGTGTTTCCTCCTCGACGAGCCAGAGCAGTTCCTGAGAGAAGCCGTCATAAAGGGCGGGTGCCACCTCGCTCACCAAATCGCCGTAGTCATCGCATAGCCGCCCGATCACACGCGAGAAGGCCGTGGGCTGCGACACCTCTGCCCGGGAAAGTACGGTGATGTATTTCTGCGCGGCACCGAACAGCCGCGCCAAAACCCCCGTGGAGGCCACCGTTCCTGCAACCCCCGCCGCGAACGACAGCAAGGCGGCGGAACGGTCGCCATCGCTCCACGCGATGGCCCCGGTGACAAAGGACCTGGCCGCACAGAACAGCCCGACGGCCATAGCCGCCGGCGGAAACGGCACGGTGAGGATGCCGGCCAGTACGATCCCCCACTCCACCACCACGGCCGAAATACGCTCGGCAGCGTCGGCGCTGTCTTCAGCGGCTTCGTTGATCATCCGCCTGATACGTTTCTCCAGGTCCTGGACAGGATCCCCGATACGCCCGGTCTCCCCTATCGGCGGCCGCACACCCCTGCCTCGGGCAACGGCGTCCAGCACCAGCTCAATGCCATCCCCGGCGCGCAGTTGCTCTTCGATCAATGTGTTCAAGCGCGCCTGGTTCGATAACGGCACGCGGTCTTGGCAATAACCTGCCAAGTCGTGCTCACGCCAAGTCCTTGCCAGCTCGCTGAGGGTCCGCAGCGTGGGGCCTTGCTCGATTTCTGGCAGATAGACCAAGGGCTCAAGCTCGCGGTCACGAGCATGCTTCAGCAGGTAGGCACCTTGAACAGGGCAATCGTCCATCCACAACGGATAAAGGTTGCACGCCGCGTCGATCGAGGTCCCCGAAAAACTGTCGATCACCGATTCCAGCCACTGCGCATGGCGGCCCGACAATCGGCCCTGAAGTTTCTCACTGAGCACGGCACGCCTGATCTTCAAAGCAAAGAGCGTGCGATAACACTGCCTGAGCCTTTCATATTCCGGCCTGGAGCGGTCGAGTAACTGCGCTTTCACTTCTTCGATGTACTTGTTGCCCAGGTCGGCAGCACGAATGTAGCTCCCCAGCAGCGCCGGGCTCAGGTGCGAGATATCCTGGCCGGTAGCCGAGGTGATGCGGGCAAAGTCGGAGAAATTGTAATACGTGGGATAACCTTTGATGACGGTCTGTGTCAGTGTGCGAATGGCATCCTCTTCCAGCGTTATCAATACCTGATCCGGGTTGATTGCGCCGCCGCGATTGCCCGGGTATGAGTTGATTTTTTCCGTCACCTGTCGATGGGCGAAGGTGCGAAAACTCGGCATCTTCATCAGCGACTGGTACCTGGCCTGCGCCAGCTTGAGCAGTTGATCGATATCAACCAGTGCCTGCTGCTCGGCACGACTGGCGTTGATGAACCAGCTTGGCGTGGTGGCCTGCTGGTCCTCGATCAGGGCAGTGATCTTGCGCCTGGCCAGGGCATTGAGCACATCCAGCCACTGCTGCGACTTGATCGGCGCGAGCGTCACGCTGTGCATGGACCAGTCGGTGGGCAGCATCTCGACCTTGCGCAAATGGCGTTTGAGCGAATCATGCTGGGCCCGCGAGCATTGCCCCAGCAGGTACTCACTGCCTACCGGCCACAAGGTCCAACTACCGATTTCGAGCGCCATTTCCTGGAGTGAATCGAAAAGATGAAAATCGCCTCCTGGTGCACCAGGGGCGTAGAGCAAGTACTGATCGCCCTGCACCAGACACAGCAGATCCTTCAAGGGCGTTTGCGCACCATTGAGGCAAACCAGGCCGGCGCTGATGGCATTGGCCTGCATGTTCCCCTGGCGTGCGTGGTGCAGCAGATCGAACCCAGCCGGGTGAAACCCTTGATGACGAGCGGCCTGATTGGCCAGCGCCAGCCGCGCATCAAGCACCTCGCACAGTGCGGCCATGGTCAAAGCGTCGTCATAGAGCGTACGGATCTGTTTGACGTAGTTCACGCGCAAATCCAGTTTTTCGATCACGCTCTGGATAGAGGTGCTTCCCAACAATGAACGGTGCCGCTCCCCCAGGACTTCGACCTTGAGCTGGCCCCCGCTGTAGCCACCACTCAACGCCCAATCGAGCAGGGTGTGTTTCATCACCTGCTCAGGGTCATCGACGTGACTGACACACACGCGTACCTGCTCGGGGTCGATATCCAGGCCAAGGGCTTGCCTGACTTGAATCTTGGCGAAGCTGCGCAGGTCGCGCCATTGCGCCAGACGCTCGGTGCAACGCTGCTCCTTCACCTGCAGGTCATCTTCCAGTTGTCGATAGGCTCGCAGTTCCTCACCCTGCATGAACCGCCGCCATTCGGGCAGCAGGCTGGTGCGGTACGCTCGCACATGCCGCGTCGCACGTTTCTGCAGCGCAGCCACCAAAGGCTCAAGCCGAGCCGCACTGTCGAGCTGGGCCAGACGCCGCGCGTCATCGACCTTTACCCGTAGGCTGCGCTGGGTGGCCTTAAGCTGGAAAGCCCGCAGATCACGGATGAAGTACCTGTGAAGTGGCACTTGCAGCGGCACGAAATCGAGTGTCAAACCCTCTGTAGACAACGCCGCCCGCTCTTGCGAAGACAACAGCCAACGCAACGGGCTGCCTTCAGCAAAGGCTGGGGCGAGTGCGCTGGCTGCGCGCGCGCGTTCAGTGTCGAACCAGCAACCGCTGGCCAGGCTGTAGATCAGAAAATCCGCAGGTGCGTCCGGGTTCTGTTCGAGGTCATGACAGCTGGCGACGACGCCCGGCAAACGAAAACGCAAATCTCCGGCAACCAGGTACACCTCATGCTTGTTTACGTCCCCGTCCTGCTCAAGGGCCTCGATACCGGCTTCCCAGGCCTTGAACGTAAGAGCCTTGAGGCGCGTTTCAGCAAACATCAGCTGGATCAAATGGGACGCCAGGGTAAGTGGTTTCGAACTTAATCTGGACTGTTGCTTCCACCACTGGTCAAGAACCGCCTGCCTTTGCGGCACAAGCGACTCGACAACCGCCAACGGCAAACGCTTCTGCTCGGTGAATTGTTGTCGATGCGCCTCCGGTATCAGGCTGCCCAATTGCGCAACCGCAGCCATCAGCTGTTGCAGCTCCTGGGCGTGGGCCATCATGGCCTTCACCTGTTCTTTCACAGAGCGTGCACCTGGGCACCCTTCACCGAAATCGGGGCTGCCGAGATTGAAATCGAAAGACATGAACTGCGCTCCAAAAAACAAGGAGGCAGCAGAGTGAACGGACGATGAAGGCAATAGCGCAGGGAAGCTTACCCAGCACTTGGCACTGTTGCCTGAAACGTAAAGGTGAATGTCGACAGACGCTATTTTTCCTAACGGATCAAGCGCTTATTCTTGACTCACTGGCCGGCTTGAAGGGCTCTCCCCCCCGCCTTTCAAGCCTGCGAGGTTCACCGACGTAGATTTTGAAGCTCCTTGATCTGACGTCTCGATTGGCCGCTGCGGCTTGCAGCGGCCTTTTTTTTGAAATCTGAAAATGCATCCTGGCGGTCAGGTGACCGTCAAGACTTTCAGCGGGTAGAAGCTCAGCGGCTGCTCACGAAAGGCCAGGTAGTGGCGCAGCACCTGCACGGGCGCTTCGGTATGCGGGTAATGGCCAATGCCCAGTAACTGCACGGTGTCCGGCTCCGGTATCAGTTGCCGGTAGCGCTCAAGCATGTGCGCGCCGGAAAGCGGGTCGACCACGCCATTGATCAAGCGCAGCGGCACGCCTTTACGTTGCATCGCCCCGACCCAGCGTTCGCGGTGCAACCTGCGCTCCGGCATGTAGCCCACCAGCTTGTGCAGGATGCGCGTGCCCCGGTTGGCAGCGATCAGGCTCCAGAGATCATCCAGCGCGCTTTCACTGGGATGCGTGCAGGGGCCGTAGACCTGAATCACGTTACGCACCAGGTCGTCACGCCCGAACGAGCGCCCGACCAGCCAGCCAAACCGGCTGAGCAGCAGCTTCTGGATCAGTAGCATGCGGCAGCTTTCGGGGAACAGCCCGCTATTGAGGAACACGCAACTGGCAATGTCGGCACGCTGCTCATGGTGTCGCGCCAGCAGTTCCTGAGCCACGCTGCCGCCGTAGTCGTGGGCCAACAGGTGCACGGGCTGCGCGACCTGCAGATGGGCAAGCAATGCCTGCTGCAGGTCTGCCTGCTCCATCAGGCTGTAAGTGTGATCGACGGGCTTGTCCGAATCACCAAAGCCAAGCATGTCGCAAGCGATCACCCGGAAACGTTGGCTCAGAGGGCCCCACAGGTAGTGCCAGTCCCAACTGGCGGTGGGGAAACCGTGTAACAGAAGCAGAGGCTCTCCTTGCCCTGCGGTCCAGTAGCGGATGCTCTGGCCCCGGAACATGAAACTCTGTGCCCGGGTACGCCAGACGCACAATGGAATCTCGGCCATAGGCATCAGATGGGTCCCGGTGTAGTGGTGTTGGCGGAATAGGGCAAGGCTGCGTTCATTGCATGTCACCTCGGCACTTACATGTGCTCTCTATGTCGAGGCAAAGTCTAGCCAGCAGCCCATTGGCTGGAACTTGCGTTGCCAGCCAGCTTGATGACTGAGCGAGTCAGTGGCACGAACGGTCAGAGCAGCAAGGCCAACAACGGCGCCGCGAACAGGTTGAGCAGCCCGGTCAGGACCATCACCAGGCCGGCCACCGAGCCTTCCTCACGGCCCACTTCCTGCGCCCGACTGACCCCGGCACCATGCGCGCCAACACCGAACAGGGCCCCCCGTGCCAACGGCGTACGCAGCGGCAACCAACGCAACAGCACACCGCCGAACATGGCACCTAGCACGCCGGTGAACATCACGAACACCGCTGTCAGTTCTGGCACCCCACCCAAGTCATGGGCCAGCGGCATGGCAAATGGCGTGGTGATCGAGCGCGGCACCAGCGACAGGCTGGTTGCGCTGTCCAGCGCCAACAGGTGCGCCAGCCCCCAGGAGCTGGCGATCGAGGCACTGCTGCCGGCTACCATGCCCACCATCAGGGCCGGCCAATGGCGCGCCAGCATGGCCCGCTGCTGCCAGATCGGCACCGCGAAAGCTACGGTCACCGGGCCGAGCACGCCCATCAACCAGTGGGTGTTGCGCGCATACTCGGCATAGGCCGTATGCAGCGGCACGGCCACAGCCAGCAGCAACACCGGCACCAAAATCAACGGCGACAGCAGGTAGCGCTTGCTACGCCGGTACAACCAACGGCTACCCAGGTAAGCCAGCAGGGTCAAGGCCAACCAGAACAGCGGCATGGGTTCAAGGCTCACGGCGCAGCCTCCAGCGGCACACCAGCTCCACGGTCATGGCGGTCACTACCATCACCATCAGCGTGCTCACGGCAATCACCAGCAAGATGCGCCAGCCCTCTTCACGGATCAATGCGCCATAGTCGAGCAGGCTCATCAGCGCCGGGATGAAGAACAACAGCATCTCAGCCATCAGCCAGCCGGCCCCCAATTGCAGCGTGGCCGGTTTGAGCACACCCGAAGCGAACAGTATCAACAGCAGTGCCAGGCCCATCACACCGCCGGGGATCGGCCAACCCAGCCAACTGGCAATCTGGCCACCGAGCAGGAACAGGGTACAGAGAACCGCCAGCTCGACGAGCAGGCGCAGGGCTTCTTTCAATGATGCAGGTTTCATGGCGGGGTTCCTCGACAGGCCCTCATTTTAAGATTTGGCTGCCTAGGCCAGAAGCGAATTGTTAGACTGCCTGCCATTCCAGAATGGAATCGAAGCAATGGAATTCAAACAACTGCGCAGCTTTATCGAAGTGGTCCACCGCGGCGGTTTTACCCAGGCGGCACAGACCCTGCACATCAGCCAGTCGGCCGTGAGCAAGCAGGTGGCCCAGCTTGAGCAAGATGTGGGCCAGCCGCTGCTGGAGCGCCAGGCGTCGCACCTGCACCTGACCGCTGCCGGGCGCATCGTGCTGGAGCGTGGCGAAGCCCTGCTGCGCCAGCGCCAGGCGCTGCTCAACGAGCTGGACGATCTCAGCCAGATGGAGCGTGGCGAACTACGCCTGGGCTTGCCGATGCTTGGCAGCGACACGTTGTTCGCCGGCTTGTTCGCCGAGTACCGGCGGCGCCATCCGAACATCGCCATCCAGCTGCTTGAAGGCGGCAGCCGCAACGTCGAACAGGCCGTCAGAAGTGGCGAACTGGAACTGGGCGGCTGCTTGACGCCCACCGACGAGGCATTCGACTACCAGCCCTTCTGCAACGAACCGCTGGATGCCTTGCTGCCGGCTGGCCATGCCCTGGCGGGCCTGGACGCCGTGGGCCTGAGGCAACTGGCCGATACACCGTTCCTGCTGTACCAGCGCAGTTTCGTGCTCAACGATCGGCTGCTCAAGGCGTGCCAGCAGCAGGGCTTCACCCCCAAGGAAGGCGGGCGCAGCGGCCAGGCGGATTTTTTGGCAGCGCTGGTGGCAGCGGGCCAGGGCGTGGTGATGCTGCCCCGGGTGGTGGCAAAAGCGCTGGAGCGCCCCGGGGTGGTGCGTGTGCCGTTGAATGCGCAGGAGGATTTACGTTGGGATATCGCGTTTATCTGGCGACGCGGCGCCTACCTGTCACGGGCGGCGCAGGCGTGGTTGGCCTTGTTGCGCGAGCCCCATGGCTAACACGCCTGCGCAGATGCCGGGTCAGGCGTTCAGTGCGCTCGCCAACTCAGCCAGCCAAGGCTCGGCATCCGCCTCCGGGGTCACGGTCTCGCTCGCATCCAGGCGCAGCATTGGCTGCACCTCGCGCACGCCCAGCTCGGCGAACAGCTCACGCATCTGCTCGCCACCCCCGCAATAGGTATCGCCATAACTGGAGTCGCCCAGCGCGATCACCGCACCAGGCAGGCCGCGCCAGGCTGCGGGCAGTGTGTCACGAAGGGTGCTGTACAGCGGCATGAGGTTGTCCGGCAACTCACCCATACCGGTGGTCGATGTCACGGCCAACAAGGCGTCGGGGGCAAAACCCTGAAGATCCTGAAGGGTGGCACGCGCAGCATGCCAGGCCTCGAAACCCGCCGCCTTGAGTAGCGATTCAGCGTGACGGGCGACTTCTTCGGCGGTGCCATAGACCGAGCCGGAAATAATGGCGACTTTCATCGGGTAGAGGATTCCGAAACTGAGTGAAAACGTAGGATACTAGCATTCAACGCTGGCAAAAGGCCGCCGTTACCAAAGTCGCCATCTTCCGTTTTCCTTCACCTATGGCCCGGACATGATCAACGCGCAATTGCTGCAATCGATGGTCGATGCGTCCAATGACGGCATCGTGGTTGCCGAAAAGGAAGGCGACGACACTATCCTGATCTACGTGAACGCCGCTTTCGAATGCCTCACTGGCTACAGCCGTGACGAGATTCTCTATCAGGATTGCCGGTTCCTGCAGGCTGACGACCGTGACCAGCTCGGCCGCGCACGCATCCGCAAGGCCATGGCCGAAGGCCGCCCCTGCCGCGAAGTGCTGCGCAACTATCGCAAGGATGGCAGCGCCTTCTGGAACGAGCTGTCGATCACGCCGGTGAAGAGCGACTTCGACCAGCGCACCTACTTCATCGGCATCCAGAAGGACGTCAGCCGCCAGGTCGAACTGGAACGGGAGCTGGCGGAACTGCGCGCTCGTCCGAAACCCGACGAACGCGCCTGAACCAAGTCCGCCACGCACGGTCAATTCCGTTGAAGAAATCGCCACCACCGAGTTCGATCATGCAAGCAGACGCGCTCCTGACCCAGGACGAGCTGGATTTCATACAGAACATGCAGCATTCGCCACAACTGAACCTGGCTGACACCATGTCGAGCCTGCTGGTCAATGGCGACCGCCGCATTCAAAGCTTGCTTACGCGGTTGGTGGCTAACGAGCAGGTGACCTTGCAGGCCCAGTTCAACAACCAGCAGATCAGTTTCCCGCTGCAGCTGGTAGAGGACGAGTTCCACGCCCTGCACCTGCAGCTGGGTTCACCGGAAATCTACGAAGACGGCCCCATGCTGCGCCCATGGCGCTTGTCGCTGGACCAGCCGAGCGCACTGCTCGATGCCCATGACAAGGCAAGCGGCCTGTGGGTGCGGGAGATTTCCTTCAAAGGCGTGCTGCTGGAAGTCCGTGATTTGCCAACAGCACCCGCCCGCTTCGAGCTGCGCTTCGCCCCAGGCGGCATCACCCCGATCGAACTGCATGGTGTGTTGGGCCGGCGCATCGGCACGGACCTGGCTGCCTACGAACTCGGCCAAAGCCCAGCCGAAGAAATCGAACGGCTGCGCGACTATATCCTCCAGGCCCACCGCCACGCCCATCCCGAGCTGCACACTCAAGTATCGAGCTGACGGGCCAGAAACTGCCGCAAACGCTGGCGCATCACACTGCCCTGCGCGCCCAGGCAGGCTACAGGGCTGCCAGCCAGGCTGTCCTGTACCGCTTCTGCCGCCTCACCGGCCAGTAACAACGGGCATTCCAGCATCGACGCCAGGCGCTTGAGGTGCCGGGTGAGTTCTACTGTGGGCGACGGATGGGAAAACAGCACCAAGGCGTCCGGCTTCAGCCGTTCGCAGACCAGCGCAAGCTCTTGCAGCGGCTGCCCGTTCGCCAGCGGGATCACGCGTGTTTCATCGCTACCCAGGATCAGACTGGTTACCAGTAACTCAAGCTCATGGCACTGCCCCGGCAATGGCGCAACCAGCACGGTGCGGCTACTCGGCACACGGGCCAGCTGCAAGCGGGCGAAAACCCGACCGCGCAGGAACTGATCATAGAACAGCCATTCGCTGGCCTGCCCGTAGCCGCCTTGCCGGACTACCATGTCATGCCACACCGGCATGAACACATTGGCGAAAACCTGGTCCAGGGTGCTGGCCGCGAACACCTCGTCATAAAGGCGATCCAGGCCCGCCACGTCGAAGTGCTGTACCGCCAGGCGAATCTGGTTTTGCCAGCGCAAGCAGGGGTCCACTGCGCCGTCAGCCTGCCCGGAGAGGGCATGGCCGCGAGCGAGAATGCTGCCCACCTTGCTGACCGCCACGCCGCGCTCCAGCCAGCCGAGGATACGGCGGATTTCATCGATATCAGCCTGGGAATACAGGCGGTGACCACTGTCGGTACGGATGGGCTGGATCAGCCCATAACGGCGTTCCCAGGCGCGAAGGGTCACGGCGTTGACACCGGTCAAGCGTGACACTTCACGAATCGGAAACAGCTCCTGCTGTTCGAAACTCGCATCGATCAGCGGTTTACGTCCCTGTTCGTTCATCTGCACGAAGTACCCTCAGTGCGAAAAAACTGAGCACATAGCTTACTACGACTGCGTCGGTCTGTTGATGCCAACGTTTGCCAGCTGATAGTTGCCGAAGATCGCAACTGCGCGATAATGCGTGCCCGATTCTTGCATGCACGACTGCGTCGCCCACCACCCCGGGCCACACAGCCAAAGGGGCCAGCTACCCGCCAGCCCCGTTGCCAGGAGATACACAATGTCTACCCCACCCGTCACCCTCATGGTGTCGCGCCGCGCCGCCCACGGCCGCTACCAGGACCTGCTGGCCTGGCTACACGAAGGCGAACAGCTGGCCACCGACTTCCCTGGCTACCTCGGCTCGGGCATCCTCGCCCCGCCCCGGGATGGCGACGAATTTCAGATCATCTTCCGCTTCAGCGACGAGCCGACCCTGCATGCCTGGGAGCACTCCGCCTCGCGTCGCGCATGGTTACAACGCGGCAACGGTCTGTTCGAGCGCCCCAAAGAGGCGCGCGTTAGCGGTATCGACGACTGGTTTGGCACCAACAGGGTGCAAAAACCGCCACGCTGGAAGCAGGCCGTGGCCATCTGGCTGGCGTTTTTCCCAGTCTCGCTGGCCTTCAACCTGGTGTTCGGCCACTGGTTGACGGCACTCGACCTCGTGCCCCGGGTACTGCTCAGCACCCTGGCCCTGACGCCGGTGATGGTGTACCTGTTCATCCCGCTGTCCACCCGCCTGCTGGCCAGTTGGCTTCAGGCCTCCCCGCCCGCTGCTGGCGCCTTGCGCAGCCGCTGAGGCCAGGCCATACAACAGGCAAACAGTTCGGGTATGCTGGGTGGCAACCAAAGGACAGACAAGTTGACCACCCCGAACATGAACAGCCCCATTCTCGTTACCGGAGCCAGCCAGCGTGTCGGGCTGGCCCTGGCCCTCGAACTGGCACAGGCCGGCCATACGGTGGTCAGTGCCAGCCGCAGCATCCTGCCCCAGGCAGCCCACCCCAACATCGTGCAGTTTCAGGCCGACCTGTGCCAGGCGGACGACCGCCAGGCGCTGATCGATCACCTGCACGATCGTTACGACGGACTGCGCGCCATCATCCACAACGCCTCGCTATGGCTCGACGACGGCCTCGACAACCTCGAGACCATGTTCCGCCTGCACGTCGAAGCGCCCTACCACCTCAACCTGGCCCTGGGCGACCTGCTGGCCAAGGTGGAAAAGGCCGACATCATTCACATCTGCGACGAAACCTCTTCGCGCGGCAGTAAAAGCCACATCGGCTACGCCGCCACCAAGGCCGCACTGCAGAACATGGTGCTGTCATTTGCTGAAAAATATGCGCCCAAGGTGCGTGTGAACGGTATCCTGCCCGGGCTGCTGATCCTCAAGGAAGGGGGTGACGAAGCCTACCGCCAGCAAACCCTGAAAAAGGCCCTGCTGGAATTCGAACCCGGCGCCGGCCCGCTGATCGAGACCGTCAAGTACCTGCTCGCCAGCCAGTACAGCACCGGCAGCCAGGTGGTCATCAACGGTGGCCGCCACCTGAAGAACCGCATGACTTGAGAGAAGACCATGACCCCACAACAACAGCTCGAGCTCGAGGCCGCCGCGTTCCGGCGCCTGGTCGAACACCTGCAAAAGCGCACCGACGTACAGAACATCGACCTGATGAACCTGTCCGGTTTCTGCCGCAACTGCCTGTCCAAGTGGTACAAGGCCGCCGCTGATGAGCGTCAGCTGGACCTGAGCCTGGATGATGCCCGCGAAGCGGTGTACGGCATGCCCTACGCCGAGTGGAAAGCCCAATACCAGAAAGAAGCCAGCGCCGAACAACAAGCGGCGTTCGAAAAAGGAAAAACCTCGTGACTGACCTGAATACCCTGCGCGCAAGCCTGGCCAGCGGCCAACATGTATTTGCCGATACCTTGGCGTTCATTGCCGACAACTACAGCTACCAGCCGCAGGCCTTCAACAACGGCGGCGTGGAGAATGCGGCAGGGCAGAACGAAGGTTCGTGCAAAACCTTGGGCCTGGCCTTGCTTGAAGGGCTGAGCGACCAGGAAGCGCTGCTGGCCTTCGGCGAGCACTACCGTGATGTGGTGGCCACGCCTGAGGGTAGCGACCATGGCAACATCCGTGCGCTGATCAAACACGGTCTGGCGGGTGTGAAGTTTGCTGCGCAGCCGCTTGCGCGCAAGGCTTGATATTGCCGGGGGCGCTTGGCGCCCCCACGATCCAGCGCCCACCATCAATCGATAATGGTGCCAGGCCCCCCACCTTCCAGCCTCCCCTGCCGCAACCACTGCAAGGCCACCGGCCACAGGCTTTCGCGAAACCGGTCATGGAAGAACGCGAAATGGCCAATTTCCCCGACCGAGATATCCACAGGTGCAATGCGCAGGTGCTGGCGCTCGGCAGTTTGCAGATAACCCAACAAACGCTCGGTTGCCGCTACGGTCCCGAAAGGGTCGTCCGTCAGACTGATGGCCAGCGTCTTCGCACGCACCTGGGCGAACGGTAGCGCCTCCAACGCCCGCCCGCTGGGGCGGTGCTCATAACGTGGGGTGCGCGTGGTCCAGTCGTGAACCACGCCGGATGGCGTGTCTTCCAACCAACCCAGGCGCTTGCCGGGAAAGTAGCCGAATACCCGGGTCAGCAGCGGCATGACCACATGCCACTTGCCGAACAGCTGCCAGCGCTGGTTGGCCGCGTAGTCGCGCCAGTAGGCGAACTGCGCGCCAACCATCACGACCCGACGGATCTGGCCAGCCGACGGTGCCAGGCCTACAGCACAACCGCCGAAACTGTGCCCCACCACGTCCACCGGCTGATCTGGGAAATGCGCTGCCGCATGCGCCAGCATGGCTTCGAAATCCAGCCGGCCCCAGTCGCTCCAGGAGGCCTGGAAACCACGCAGCGACGCCGGCCGGGATTCGCCGATGCCACGGTAGTCGTAGGTCAGCACATCGCAGCCGTGGGCGAACAGGTAGTCGGCAAAGCGGGCGTAATAGCGGCAGCGTACCGACGTGGCAGCGTTGATGATCACCAGCGGGCGCTGGGGGTCAGGTTGGGCGTGGCGCCAGCAGAAGCCGCCGAGGCTGTATCCGTCGGCCGCGGGGTGGCGAAATGGGGTAGCGGGTTGGATGAGGCTACTCATGGCGCATGTCCTGTTGTTGTGCGCCAAAACTAGCAAAGATTTTGTAGCCTGTACTGGCCTCTTCGCGGGTGAACCCGCTCCTACAGGGGGAGAACCTGTGGGAGCGGGCTTGCCCGCGAAGAGGCCGGTACAGGCTTACCCGATTACAGCTCGACGCAGTCGAACTTCACATCGGTGGCCACGTCTTCGTCGTAGTTGACGTCAGCGCGCTCGAAGCCGAACAGGTTGAGGAACTGCTTCTTGTAACCGGCGTAGTCAGTCAGCTCGAACAGGTTCTCGGTGGTCACCTGTGGCCACAGGGCCTTGCAGGCGTTTTGCACGTCGTCACGCAGTTCCCAGTCGTCCAGGCGCAGGCGCCCCTTCTCGTCGACCTCTGCCGGCGCACCGTCGGTGCGGTACATACGGTCGCGGTACATGCGGTCGAGCTGGTCCTGGGTGCCTTCGTGAACACCTTTCTCCTGCATGATCTTGAAGACCATCGACAGGTACAGTGGCATCACCGGGATGGCCGAGCTGGCCTGGGTAACCACCGACTTGAGCACCGCCACATTGGCGCCGCCTTTCACTTCACCGGCCAGCTTCTGGTTCAGACGCAGGGCAGTTTCGTCCAGGTCCTGCTTGGCCTGGCCCAGTGCACCGTGCCAGTAGATCGGCCAGGTGATATCGCTGCCGACATAGCTGAAGGCCACGGTGCGAGCGCCTTCGGCCAGTACATTGGCGCCAGCCAGCGCATCGATCCACAGCTGCCAGTCCTGGCCACCCATGACGGTGACGGTATCGGCAATTTCCTGCTCGGTGGCCGGCTCGATGCTGGCCTCGATGATGGTGTCCTTGTTGGTGTCGATGGCGGTCGACTTGTATGGCTGGCCGATCGGCTTGAGTGCCGAGCGAATGACTTCACCGGTCTGCGGCAGCTTGCGCACGGGCGAAGCCAGCGAGTAGATGACCAGGTCGACCTTGCCACCCATTTCGTTCTTGATCAGCTCGATGACCTTGGCGCGGGCTTCGTCAGAGAAGGCGTCACCGTTGATCGACTTGCTGTACAGGCCCTCGGCCTTGGCGAACTTGTCGAAGGCGGCAGCGTTGTACCAGCCAGCAGTGCCGGCCTTGGTCTCGGTGCCTGGTTTTTCGAAGAACACGCCCAGGGTGTCGGCCTTGAAGCCGAAGGCCGCCGTGATGCGGGCAGCCAGGCCGTAGCCGCTGGAAGCACCGATGACCAGGACCTTCTTCGGGCCATCCTCGCGTACGCCCAGCTTGCGGGTGGCTTCGATCTGGTCACGGACGTTGAGCTCGCAGCCCTTCGGGTGAGTCGTGGTGCAGATGAAACCGCGAACCTTAGGATGAATGATGGCCAATGTCTGTACCTCGTCAGGTTTATGCCAGGAAAGCGCCGCTTGGGGCGATTCCGATTGATCAGAGGGTGAGACTACCCCCGCAGGTTATCCGACACATATTACGGGGTGATCAGAGGGATGCAAAACCAGAGTTCTTCTGTGCAGGAGGGTCATGGCTGCTTGAAATCCAGATTGGCGGGTTAGAACGCCGGGCACCCATTGATTTGCTTTTCACATCAATCCGAAAGAAAAACAAACTTAACAAATAAGCCAAACCCGCCGATGCTGGCGGCACTACGCCCATTGCACGGAGAACAACAACATGAACGACGTGGTGATCGTCGCCGCAACCCGTACCGCCATCGGCAGCTTCCAGGGCGCCTTGGCCACTGTGCCTGCGGTCGACCTCGGCGCCGCCGTGATCAAGCAACTGCTGAAACAAACCGGGCTGGACCCGGCGCAGGTCGACGAAGTCATCCTCGGCCAAGTGCTCACTGCCGGTGCCGGTCAGAACCCGGCACGCCAGGCAGCAATCAAGGCTGGCCTGCCCTTCAGCGTACCGGCCCTGACCCTGAACAAGGTCTGCGGCTCAGGCCTCAAGGCCCTGCACCTGGCCGCCCAGGCGATCCGCTGCGGCGATGCCGAGGTGGTGATTGCCGGTGGCCAGGAGAACATGAGCCTTGCCCCCTACGTGATGCCCTCGGCCCGCACCGGCCAACGCATGGGCCATGGCCAACTGATCGACAGCATGATCACGGACGGCCTGTGGGATGCCTTCAATGACTACCACATGGGCATCACTGCCGAAAACCTGGTGGACAAGTACGGCCTCAGCCGTGAGCAGCAGGATGCCTTTGCTGCCGAATCGCAGCGCAAGGCAGTGGCAGCGATTGAGGCCGGCCGTTTCGACGCTGAAATCACCCCCATCGTGCTGCCGCAGAAAAAGGGCGAGCCCAAGGTTTTTGCCCGTGACGAGCAACCACGCACGGACACCACCGCCGAGTCCCTGGCCAAACTGCGCCCGGCCTTCAAGAAGGACGGCAGCGTCACCGCAGGCAATGCCTCCAGCCTGAACGACGGCGCCGCCGCCGTGCTTTTGATGAGCGCAGCGAAGGCCAAGGCGTTGGGCCTGCCGGTGCTGGCGAAGATCGCCGCCTACGCCAGTGCCGGGGTAGACCCCGCGATCATGGGTATTGGTCCGGTTTCGGCGACCCAGCGTTGCCTGGACAAGGCCGGTTGGCAACTGGCCGAACTGGATCTGATCGAAGCCAATGAGGCCTTTGCCGCCCAGGCGCTGGCCGTGGGCAATGCGCTGGCATGGGATGCCGCGCGGGTTAACGTCAATGGAGGGGCGATTGCCCTGGGCCACCCGATTGGTGCTTCCGGGTGCAGGGTGCTGGTGACCCTGCTGCACGAGATGATCAAACGGGATGCCAAAAAAGGCCTGGCGACCTTGTGCATTGGTGGTGGGCAAGGGGTGGCGCTGGCCATCGAACGCTGATTGATTCAAGCAGGCCCGGCCTCTTCGCGGGTAAACCCGCGCCTACACTGATCGGTGGCGGACACACATCAATGATTGCGCGCACGCCGTTGTAGGAGCGGGTTTACCCGCGAAGAGGCCGGTACAGGCAGCAAATGATCAAGCCGCGACTCGGTCCTGCTCCAGCGAAGCGGCCAGCACCGCCACTTCCTGGCACTTCTGCACGGCCAGGTCCACTGGGCTTTCCAGCAACGAACAGGCCGGCGCCAACCACAGCCGCTCACCCAGGCGTTCATGGGCCTCGTGCAGCAGCCCCAGGGTCTTGCCCAGATCGCAAGGCGAGGCGTTGCGACCGTCGACCAGGCCCAGCGACAGTACCTTGTAGGCCGGCAGGCGGTCGAGAATGGTCTGGTACTGCTCGGGCGCCTGAACCAGATCGACGTGCAGGCCATCGACCGGCAGGTTGGCGGCCAGGCCGAGGTTGCCTTCCAGGCCGCCGAAGTACGTGGCGATCAGCTTCTTCAACGGTGCGCGTTGAAGGATGTTGTAGACACGTTCATAAGCATTTTTCCAATCCTGGGGCAGGTCCTGGGCGAGGATGGGTTCATCGATCTGCACCCATTCAACGCCATGGTCGGCCAGGCGGTTGAGAAGCTGGTCATACACGGGCAGCAGGCGGTCAAGCAGCTCCAGCTTGTCGACGTCACCGCCCACGGTCTGGCCCTGCCACAGATAGGTCAAGGGGCCGATCACCACCGGCTTGACTGCAAGGCCCAGGGCCTTGGCGTGTTCCACTTCTTCGAACAATGGTTCCCAGTTCAGAACGAACGGCTGGTCACCAGTGCTCAGCACGTGGCTGTCCCAGGCGAAGTCGCCGACCGGCACCAGCTCGATGCCGGCGTCTTTCTGCACCTGCCAGTGGCGGGCACGCAGCTCGCGGTCACGGCCGATGTGTGGAAAGCCCAGGTTATGCGCCAGTGCCATGTCTTGTCCCTTCAGCATGCTTGAATGAATAAGGGGGATTCTCCGGCTGACGGGGTATTGAGACAAACTCATTAAATTTGAGATGAACCCAAGAAATCTTCATGATCATGCTGTCATGATCATGCTGTCATGATCTTCGCGCCCCCATGTCTCATTCAGATCACCATCCTGCGCATCCGGACATGACCCAGCTCGCCTTCTGCCGCACAATGCCACCCTGACCACACCAGGTGCCCGGCCAACATGAGCCTGCTGAAAACCGCCCTGCGCGAACAGAACTTCGTCTGTGTCATGGAGTTCGTCCCCAAGCCTTCCGCAGAACGCTTTGCCGCCATGGAAGCGATCATGGCCCGTGCGCACCTGTGCGGCTGGCCGATGACCGTGGCCATCGGTGATCGTGTCGGCAGCCCGCTGGACATGTCACCGCTGGACGCCCTCGCCTCGTTCAGCAACCCGGTACCTGCCCTGCCGCATTTTTCAGGCAAGGATCGCGAACGCCACCACCTGCTCGCCCAACTGCAGCGCATGGACGCCGCCGGCCTCGACCAGCTGTTACTGCTGACTGGCGACCGCCTGCCCGGCCATGAACCTGGCCAGCGCCCGGTGCGTTATCTGGAATCGGTCGCCGCCCTGCAGGTTGCTCGCCAGGCCTGCCCGCACTGGCTGCTGGGCGCGGCGCTGAACCCGTTCAAGTACCACGAGGAAGAAGGCGGCGCCCAGTATTTCAAGGCCGAGAAAAAGCTGGCAGCGGGGGCTGACTTTCTCACCTTGCAACTGGGCTTCGATGCCGCCAAGCATCAGGAAGCCATACACTGGATGCGCCGCCAGGCCTCACCCAAGCCCATGCTGGCCTGCCTCATGAGCCTCACCCACGGGCGCGCGGCGATGCTCGACCACGTGGCCGGCGTGACTGTCACGCCCTCCATGCGCGACATGCTCGAAGCGGAAACGGCGCAGTCCAAGGCCTTTGCCCAGGCGCGCAGTGTTGACCGCCTGGCCTTGCAGATCATCGGTACAAAGCTGATGGGTTACGCCGGTGTGCACCTGTCAGGGGTTCACACACTCGAACAGTTGCTGACCCTAGAGACCCGTATCGAGCACTGGCAATCCCAGGTTCAGTCCCTGGAGCAATGGACACCGGCCTGGCACGCCAGCTGGCAGATGCCCGGCCTGCCAGCGGTAACCTTCCATCCGCCACAGGCGGGCTGGCGCCTGGGCGAGTCACGGGTCGATGCCTCATTCAAGGAAAAAGCCCGCTATCACCTGATGCATGGCATGCATTCACTGCTGTTCAGCCGGCGCAACAGCCTGAGCAAGGCCTTCGGCTGGGCAGTGCGCCAGCCTCTGTGGGCAACACGCGCTGGCGCACACGTGCTGCACACGCTGGAGCGCAATGTGAAGCGCCCGCTGGTGGGTTGCGACACCTGCGGCCGTTGCCGCCTGGAAGACACCTTGTATATCTGCCCGGAAACTTGCCCTAAAGGCCTGGCCAATGGCCCTTGCGGCGGAACCGCCCTGAACCGCTGCGAGTTCGGCGACCGCGAGTGCATCCACAGCGTCAAGTACCGCACCGCCAAAGCCGTGCGGCAAACTGCTGTGCTGACTGAACGCCTGATCCCGTGCATCGAGGTCGAAACCCGCCACCGCAGCTCATGGCCGCAGTGGTTCGCGGGGCAGGCGCCGCAGCGGCTCAGCCCGCAGCCATTGCCTCGAAGCCAGCCCGAATCGTAGCCTCGGGCAGTTCGTCGGCAATGAACACCATCACACTCTCGCGCGCTTCGCCTGCGGCCCACTCGGCGTCCCAGTCGAAGCCATACAGCTTGAGCACGCCCTGAAACACCAGCTTGCGTTCCTCGCCGGCAATGTTCAGCACGCCCTTGTAGCGCAGCAGCTGTTTGCCGTGGGTTTCCAGCAGCTCGTTCATGAAGCTGCTGAGGCGGTCGATATCCAGCGGGGTTTCGGTACGCAGCACCATCGTGGAAATGCGGTCCGGGGTGGCAGGCTTGAGCACGGGTTGCAACATCGGTTTCAGGTTCACCCCAAGGTCGGGGTTGAGGTTGAAACCGCGCACATCCAGTAATTCAGCCAGGTCGATGCAGCCGTGTTCGACCACACGGATCGCCGCCCTGCTATTGATGCGGGCCAGGCGTTCGCGCAGGGCTTCAACCGCAGTTGGCTCGACCAGGTCGGTCTTGCTCAGCAGCAGACGATCGGCAAAGCCGACCTGGGCCTGAGCGATGGTCTGGGTCAGGTGCAGTTCGGCATGCGCGGCATCGACAAGGGTGATGATGCCGTCGAGGATGTAGCGCTCACGCAGCTCCTCGTCGATGAAGAACGTTTGCGCGACCGGCGCCGGGTCGGCCAGGCCGGTGCATTCGATCACCAGGCGATCGAAGGCGATTTCCCCTGCATCCAGGCGTTCAAGCAGCAGGTAAAGCGCGCGAGTCAGGTCGCCATGGATGCTGCAGCATACACAACCGTTGGCCAAGGTCATGACCTGCACCGGCTGGTCACCCAGCAGTTGGCTGTCGATGCCGGCCTCGCTGAATTCGTTTTCGATCACGGCGAGCTTCAGGCCATGCTCGGCCTTGAGCATGTGCCTGAGCAAGGTGGTCTTGCCGGCACCGAGGAAGCCCGTGAGGACGGTTACGGGAATGGGCGTCTGCACGCAAAATACTCCTGAATCTGAAAATGACTGTGGGAGCCGGTTACCCAGGCTCCCACAGATTTACACGTACCGCAGGCTCAACAGCACTTGGGCCCGGACTTGCCACCGTAGCGTGCTTCCTGGCGTTCGCGGAAGAACGCCTCGTAGCTCATCACCGGCTTGTCCGGATGCGTTTTCTGCATGTGTTCGACATAGTTGTCGTAGTCGGGCATGCCGACCATCAGGCGGGCTGCCTGCCCCAGGTATTTGCCCAGTCGACCCAAGTCGTTGAACATGATTGCAGTCCTCTCGATTACGCGTCAGGCAACGCCTGGAACGGGGTTTCCTTGTCGCTGCGTTCTTTGCGGCCCAAGGCGGCGTAGCCGACCTTGATGGCGAAGAACAGGATGCTGAAGACCACCAGCAGGAACAAGATCGTCAGGCCCGCGTTGGTGTAGGCGTTGAAGATCACGTGCTGCATCTGCCCGATGTCCTTGGCCGGGGCCAGTACCTGGCCGGCGTCCAGCGCAGTGCTGTACTTCTTGGCCAGGGCCAGGAAGCCGACAGCCGGGTTGGGGTCGAACAGCTTGATCAGGCCTGCAGCCGTGGTGCAGATCAGCAGCCATACGGCCGGCAGCAGGGTGACCCAGATGTAGCGCTGACGCTTCATCTTGATCAGCACAACAGTACCGAGCATCAAGGCGATACCGGCCAGCATCTGGTTGGAGATACCAAACAGCGGCCACAGGGTGTTGATGCCACCCAGCGGGTCGATGACGCCCTGGTACAGCAGATAGCCCCAGAGTGCCACGCAGCCAGCAGTGGCAAGCAGGTTGGCCCCCCACGATTCAGTGCGTTTGAGTGCAGGCACGAAGCTGCCCAGCAGGTCCTGCAACATGAAGCGCCCGGCACGGGTACCAGCGTCTACCGCAGTGAGGATGAACAGCGCCTCGAACAGGATCGCGAAGTGGTACCAGAAGGCCATGGTGTTTTCACCTGGCAACACCTGGTGCAGGATCTGCGCGATACCGACCGCCAGGGTTGGCGCACCGCCGGCACGGGCCAGAATGGTGTGCTCGCCGATGTCACGGGCAACGGCTTCGAGCTGCTCGGGTGTAATCAGGAAGCCCCAACTGCTGACGGTCTGCGCCACCGACGCGACATCGGTACCGACCACTGCAGCCGGGCTGTTCATGGCGAAATACACGCCTGGCTCGATCACCGAGGCCGCAACCATGGCCATGATGGCGACGAACGATTCCATCAGCATGCCGCCGTAGCCGATATAGCGGGCGTTGGTTTCGTTATCCAGCAGCTTGGGGGTGGTCCCCGAGGAAATCAGCGCGTGGAAGCCGGACACCGCACCACAGGCAATGGTGATGAACAGGAACGGGAACAGGGTACCCTTCCACACCGGGCCCGTACCGTCGGTGAACTGGGTCAGCGCCGGCATTTTCAGCTCGGGAGCGATGATCAGGATACCGATGGCCAGGCCAAGGATCGTGCCGATCTTGAGGAAAGTCGACAGGTAGTCACGTGGCGCCAGCACCAGCCACACTGGCAGCACGGCGGCGACAAAACCGTAGCCCACCAGCATCCAGGTGATCTGCACGCCGGTGAACGTGAACGCCGGGCCCCACACCGGGTCCGCAGCGATCACGCCCCCCAGCCAGATCGAGGCCAGCAGCAGTACCACGCCAACCACCGAGATTTCGCCAATACGGCCCGGACGGATGTAGCGCATGTAGATGCCCATGAACATCGCGATCGGGATGGTCGCCATCACCGTGAACATGCCCCATGGGCTTTCGGCCAGGGCCTTGACCACGATCAGTGCCAGCACCGCGAGGATGATGATCATGATCAGGAAGCAGCCAAACAGGGCGATGGTGCCCGGGATTCTGCCCATTTCCTCGCGCACCATGTCGCCCAGCGAGCGCCCATTGCGGCGGGTAGACAGGAACAGGACCATGAAGTCCTGCACCGCACCGGCCAGCACCACGCCGGCGATCAGCCACAGCGTGCCGGGCAGGTAGCCCATTTGCGCGGCGAGTACCGGCCCGACCAAGGGGCCCGCGCCGGCGATGGCAGCGAAGTGGTGACCGAAAAGAATGTGTTTGTTGGTCGGGACGTAGTCCAGGCCGTCGTTGTTGAGCACCGCAGGGGTGGCACGGCGCGGGTCGAGTTGCATCACCTTGGTGGCGATGAACAGGCTGTAGTAACGATAGGCGACCAGGTAGATGGCCACTGCCGCGACCACGATCCACAAGGCGTTGATCGCCTCGCCGCGACGCAGGGCAACCACACCCAGTGCGCAGGCGCCTATGACTGCCAGCGCCAGCCACGGAATATGGCGTAGCAGGCTATTATTGTTGTTCATGGTTAGCTTCCAGCTGGTGGATTGGAAAGACCGCCCACCGAGTCTAGGGCCAGTCAAGCGGCATTGCCACACTTGCTTCGTTCTAGAGCCTCTGCGGCCTGATTGCAGTACCTGATGCACATGCAACTCTAACTATAGTCAGGATGACACCTGATGACCTATCGAGGATCCAAGCCATGAGCGATCATGACGAACGCCGCCGCTTTCAACGCATCGACTTCGATGCCCCCATCGAGCTGCGCCAGGGGCTGAAACGCTGGCCTGCAAAACTGCTGGACCTTTCACTCAAAGGCTTGCTGATCGAACGCCCCGCAGGCTGGGATGCCGACCTGACTCAGGACTTCGACGCCATCATCGAGCTGAACGAGGATGCCCGTGTGCAGATGCAGGTCGAACTGCGCCACGAAGAACCGGACCGCCTGGGCTTCATCTGCCTGTACATCGACCTCGACTCGATGAGCCATTTGCACCGTCTTGTGGAATTGAACGTGGCTGACAGCACCGAAATGATGCGTGAGCTGCGTGAACTCATCGAATAATAAAATCTCTTAGCTAGCTAATAGCCTTCCCGCCTGGTGTTTCTTGTCTACCCAGACAGCTTTAAGCCTGGGTAGCGTTGCTTTGTACACACCCTTCTAATACAGCTTCTGCCAAGTTGGTACGCCTTCTGCATTGGGTTTTAACACACCCTGCGGCCGGATCTGTTCGCGCTCCGATCAAAATATTGTATACAATTCTTGTGGCAATCATTTGTAGGAAGTGTCTACAGTAGCGGCACAACAATAAACAGAGAGCCTGCTCCATGACTACGTCCCCTAGCACGTCTCCCGCCAAGCGACCCGAGGATGAAAACCTCGGTCTTGGTGCCAACCTGGCCTATGGTCTGCAGCATGTGCTGACCATGTATGGTGGGATCGTCGCAGTACCCCTGATCCTGGGGCAGGCCGCGGGCCTGAATGGTGCCGAAATCGGCATGCTGATCGCCGCATCGCTGTTCGCCGGTGGCCTTGCCACCCTGCTGCAGACCCTTGGCCTGCCGTTCTTCGGTTGCCAGTTGCCGCTTGTGCAAGGCGTGTCGTTCGCCGGTGTGGCGACCATGGGTGCGATCCTGAGCAGCGAGGGGGGCGGTGGCCTGCCAGGAGTGCTCGGCGCGGTCATGGCTGCGTCGCTGATCGGCTTTCTGATCACACCGGTGTTCTCGCGCATCACCAAGTTCTTCCCGCCGCTGGTGACCGGTATCGTGATCACCACCATCGGCCTGACCCTGATGCCGGTTGCCGCACGCTGGGTAATGGGTGGCAACAGCGCCTCGCCGGAGTTCGGCAGCGTGGCCAACATCGGCCTGGCCGGGCTGACCTTCGCCATCGTGCTGCTGCTGAGCAAGCTTGGCAGCGCCACCATCTCACGCCTGTCGATCCTGCTGGCTATGGTGGTCGGCACGCTGATCGCCTGGGCATTGGGCATGACCGATTTCAGCAAGGTCAGCGAAGGCCCGATGTTCGCCTTCCCCACGCCTTTCCACTTTGGCATGCCGGAGTTCCACATCGCCGCGATCCTGTCGATGTGTATCGTGATCATGGTCACCCTGGTGGAAACGTCGGCCGATATCCTCGCCGTGGGTGAGATCATCGACACCAAGGTGGACTCCAAGCGCCTGGGCAACGGCCTGCGCGCCGACATGGCCTCGAGCATCCTGGCGCCGATTTTCGGTTCGTTCACCCAAAGCGCGTTCGCCCAGAACGTTGGCCTGGTGGCCGTGACCGGGGTCAAGAGCCGCTACGTGGTGGCTACCGGCGGCGTGATTCTGGTGGTACTCGGCCTGCTGCCAGTCATGGGCCGGGTGATTGCCGCCGTGCCTACCCCGGTACTGGGCGGCGCCGGTATCGTGCTGTTCGGCACCGTGGCGGCCAGCGGTATCCGCACCCTGTCCAAGGTCAGCTACAAGAACAACGTCAACCTGATCATCGTCGCGGCCTCGCTGGGCTTCGGCATGATCCCGATTGCCGCGCCGACCTTCTACCACCACTTCCCGAACTGGTTCGAGACCATCTTCCACTCCGGCATCAGCTCGGCGGCGATCATGGCCATCCTGCTGAACCTGATCTTCAACCACTTCACCACCGGCAACTCGGAAAACCAGTCAGTGTTCGCTGCAGCCTACGAGCGCACCATCCAGTATTCGGACATTTCCGCGCTGCGTGATGGGGACTACTTCAAAGATGGCAAGCTGTTCGATGCCGAAGGTAACGAAGTGCCGATGCTGGAACTGGACGAGCATGGCAATGAAACGGTCAGGCGCACGGCCGTTGCCGAACACTGACTGATTGCAGGAGCGAGCTTGCTCGCTCCTGCACACTATTCGAACAATGCATCCAGCGCCTGTTCCAGGCGGGTAACGGCAATCACCTGCAAACCCGCAGGCGCTTCTTTCGGCGCATTGCCCTTGGGTACGATGGCACGCTTGAAGCCGTGCTTGGCCGCTTCCTTCAAGCGCTCCTGACCACTGGGCACCGGCCGTACCTCGCCCGACAAGCCAATCTCGCCAAACACCAGCAAACCGTGGGCCAGTGGCCGGTTACGCAAGCTGGACATCACCGCCGCCAGCAGCGCCAGGTCCGAAGCCGTTTCCAGCACCTTCACTCCGCCGACCACGTTGAGAAACACATCCTGGTCATGGGTCGGGATACCGCCATGGCGGTGGAGCACCGCCAACAACATGGCCAGGCGGTTCTGGTCCAGGCCCAAGGTTACCCGCCGCGGGTTGGCCAGATGGCTATCGTCGACCAGCGCCTGCACCTCGACCAGCATTGGCCGGGTACCCTCCCAGGTTGCCATCACCACGCTACCCGGCACCTCTTCCTGAGTACGGTTGAGGAAGATCGCCGACGGGTTGGATACCTCCTTGAGACCACGATCGGTCATGCCGAACACGCCCAGCTCGTTGACCGCGCCAAAGCGGTTCTTGACCGCCCGCAGCAAGCGCAGCCGGCCATCGGACTCACCTTCGAAATACAGCACCGTGTCGACCATGTGCTCCAGCACCCTTGGGCCAGCCAGCGAGCCTTCCTTGGTCACGTGGCCGACCAGGAAGATTGCCGTACCGCTTTGCTTGGCGTAGCGCACCAGCAACGCTGTGCTTTCGCGCACCTGGGCCACGCCGCCCGGGGCCGATTGCAACTGCTCGGTGAAAATGGTCTGGATCGAGTCGATCACCATTACCCGCGGCTTCTCGACCCGCGCTGTGGCAATGATCGTCTCGATGCAGGTTTCGGTCATCACCTTGAGCTGGTCCTGGGGTAGGCCCAGCCGCCGCGAGCGCATGGCCACCTGCTGCTGCGACTCCTCCCCCGTGACATACAGTGCCGGCATGCCCACGGCGATGTTGCACAAGGTCTGTAGCAAAATGGTCGACTTGCCGATGCCGGGGTCACCGCCAATCAGCACCACCGAGCCATCCACCAAGCCGCCACCCAGCACGCGGTCCAGTTCGGTGCTGCTGGTCGTGAAACGCGGGATTTCCTCGACACTGACTTCGGCCAGGGTCTTGATCTGCGCTTGCTGTCCTGTCCAGCCAGCGCGGCCGCTACTGGGTGCAGCAGCGCCGCCGCTTTCGATCATGGTTTCGACCAGGGTGTTCCAGGCCCCGCATTCGCCGCACTGGCCGGCCCATTTGGGGAAGGTCGCGCCGCATTCGGTGCAGCCATACAAGCGCTTGGCCTTGGCCATGGGTGGGGTCTCCTGGAAAAATTCGCCATGATAACTGAGCAGGACGTGTCTCGAACGCCTCGAGATGCGACAAAACTATTCGTTCTAACTGCAGTCAGTAGCCCTGAACACAACGCATGAAGCGTTTAAGTGGCTTACACTGCGTTAACCTCACCTTTTGTTACAAGGAACCAAACATGGGCGTGCTCAACGAGTTCAAGGCTTTCGCAGTCAAAGGCAATGTCGTCGACATGGCGGTCGGTATCATCATCGGCGCGGCCTTCGGCAAGATCGTCTCGTCCTTCGTCGGCGACGTGATCATGCCGCCACTGGGCCTGCTGATCGGTGGCGTCGACTTCAGCGACCTGGCCATTACCCTGAAGGCTGCCGAAGGTGACGTGCCAGCGGTGGTGCTGGCGTATGGCAAGTTCATCCAGACCGTGATCGACTTCGTGATCGTGGCCTTTGCCATTTTCATGGGCGTGAAGGCGATCAACAAGCTCAAGCGTGAAGAAGCCGTGGCACCGACTACGCCGCCTGTGCCTTCGGCTGAAGAGACGCTGCTGACCGAAATCCGCGATTTGCTCAAGACGCAGAACCAGAACCGCTTGCCCTGAAATTGCCGGGGGCGCTGTAGGAGCGGGCATGCTGGCGAAGAATCCAGTGCGGTGGATGGCACCGGCTTCGCCGGTGTTCGCGGGTAAACCCGCTCCTACACGGCGGCCTGTGTCCAACCTCCGATGTGTGTCCACCACCAATCCGGTGTAGGAGCGGGTTTACCCGCGAATACGGTGGCGGCAGCAACGGTGAACGGCGGGTGGAGACTGGCCAGCAGGCCCGGCCCTTTCGCGGGTAAACCCGCGCCTACAGGCCCCGCAACGGCCGCAACGGACTTACCAGTAGTTCTCGACTGCCACCTGCCCCGGCCGCTTGCTCAGGCTCAATTGCAGGTCGCGCGCCTTGAGGACCTTGCGGGTTTCGTCGATCATTTCCGGGTTACCGCACAGCATCACACGAGAATGCTCTGGCGACAGTTCAAGCCCTGCCGCCCTCTCCAGCTCGCCATTCTCGATCAACGTCGTAATCCGCTGATTCAACGCCCCAGGGTGTTGTTCACGGGTCACCACGGGAATGAACTGCAACTTGCCCGCGTACTCGGCCAGGTAATCGCGCTGTTCCAGCCCGGCAATTTCATCCACATAGGCCAGCTCCTTCGCTTCGCGCACTGAATACACCAGCTTGATGCTGTCGAAGCGCTCCCAGGCCTCAAAGTCCTGGAGGATAGACATGAATGGCGCAATGCCGGTACCGGTAGCCAGCAGCCACAGGTCACGACCACCGACGAAGCGGTCGAGGGTGAGGAAACCGAACGCCTGGCGGTCGATCAGCAACGTATCGCCTGCACCCAAACGGCTCAGCTCACTGGTGAACTCACCACCTGGCACCACGATGGAAAAGAAATCCAGGTGCTCGTCATGGGGGGCGCTGACCATGGAATAGGCGCGCCACACCACACTACCATCGGCCTTGGTCACACCTAGCCGGGCGAATTGGCCGGAACGGAAGCGGAACCCCGCATCGCGCGTAACCCGCAGGCTGAAGAGGTTCGGCGTCAGTGGCTTAACATCAAGCAGTGTCTGGCGAGTGAACTTTTCGGCGCTAGCGGTCATATCGGGCTCCAGGGTTGGCGTGTGCACAGTGTCGCCTAAAGTGGCCAGGATAAAAACCACCGCTTTGTAGGGCCTCATCAAGGGTGATCGTGCCGAACTCGCAGAAAATCCTGTTCGCTATAACAAAAAAATCCCAACAGGATGGTAGGTCTTTTCCTACAATCATCCGGGTACTCAAACGGATTGGATCCTGTGCACCCGAAGGAGTGTTTCAGATGCTTCACTGGAAACCCGAGTATCTTCATGCGTTCGTCAGCGAACGCAGCCCGCAGAAGCTATTCGACATTGCAGTCCATCTGGCTCAGGACCTGGACATGGATTACCTTGGGCTGAACATCCGCATTCAGATCGCTACGCAAACGCCAAGGCTGTACCTCTACAGCAACTACCCAAGTGAGTGGATCGAACGCTACCAGCGCGACGACTTCTACAAGCAGGACCCGGCAGCGAACCTGAGTCACAGCTCGACGATGCCGGTGCTGTGGACCGATGACCTGTACAAGGAAGCTCCGCAATTTCGCGAAACGGCCTGCCAGCATGGCTTGCGCCACGGCTGGACACAGTCGCTTCACGATCAGCAGCACAACGAGAGCCAGATCAGTGTCGCTCGGCCAAACGGCCACATCGATATGCTCGAGCTGTACGACAAAGCCGGCAGTGTGCAGTGGCTGTGCCACACCCTTCACGCTGTACTGGGCGAGCACCACCTGAACGCCCTATGCCCACCCCAGCCGAAAATGAGCGAGCGTGAACTGGAAGTGCTGAAATGGTCTGCCGCCGGCAAGACCGCTGCCGATGTTGCCTCCATCCTCTCGCTGTCGCAAAGCACGGTCAATTTCCATATCCGCAGCGTGATCACCAAGACCAACGCAGCCAACAAGGCCGGAGCCATTGCCATTGCCGCCTTGCGTGGCTGGATCTGATCTTCGAACCTGCGACCTCGGGCAAAGCCCTGTAGAATCGCCCGGCAAAGCCCGGCGCGAACCGCAACGGGCAGTTTCGTACCCGAGCCAGACGCCATGCCCCTGTTGACCACCCCCTATGCCGAACTCGACCTGATCCGCCAGCCGGAGCAGGCCAACGACCCGTTGCAGGCCTTCGATGCCGCCGACGAGTACCTGCTTGCGCAGCTACACGATCAGGCACCCGACGCCAATTGCCGGGTACTGGTGCTCAATGACAGCTTCGGTGCCCTGGCCGCCAGCCTGGCGGGCCAGTTGCAGGTGGTCAGCAGCGGTGACTCGCACCTGGGGCACCTGGCCCTGGAAAAGAACCTGGCGCGCAATGGCCTGCCGTTCGACAGTGTGCCGTTCGTACCGGCCAGCGAACACTGGCAAGGCCCGTTCGACCGGGTGCTGGTGCGTGTACCCAAGACCCTGGCCCTGCTGGAAGAACAACTGATCCGCCTGCAAGGCCAGTTGGCACCCGGTGCGCAGGTGATTGCCGGGGCGATGATCAAGCACCTGCCGCGGGCGGCCGGCGACCTGATGGAAAAGTACATCGGCCCCGTACAGGCTTCGCTGGCCCTGAAAAAGGCCCGTTTGCTGACAGCAACGGTTGCCGAGCGGCCGCTCGCCAAGTCCCCCTACCCCAGCTGCTACCGCCTCGACGTGCCGGCACTTGACTTGATCAACCACGCCAACGTGTTCTGCCGTGAAGGCCTGGATATCGGGACGCGGGCGTTCCTCCCGCATCTACCACGCGACCTCGGCCGTGCGCGGGTGGCAGACCTGGGCTGCGGCAACGGCGTGCTCGCAATCGCCAGCGCCCTGGCCAATCCGGAGGCCGAGTACACCCTGGTCGACGAGTCGTACATGGCAGTGCAATCGGCGCAGGAGAACTGGCTGGCAGCGTTGGGCGAGCGCCCGGCGACCTTCTTCGCGGCCGATGGCCTGGCCGGGCTGGAGAAGCAGTCGCTGGATGTGGTGCTGTGCAACCCGCCGTTCCATCAACAGCAGGTAGTGGGCGATTTCCTCGCCTGGCGCATGTTCCAGCAGGCGCGTGAAGCGCTGGTGGTAGGTGGGGCGCTGTACATCGTGGGTAACCGGCACCTGGGCTATCACAGCAAGCTGGCGCGGTTGTTCCGGGGAGTGGAGCAGGTGGCGGCAACGCCCAAGTTCGTCATTCTGAAAGCCCGCAAGTAGGCGCGCCACCGCCCCCGTAGGAGCGGGCTTGCCCGCGAACACCGGCAACGCCGGTGCCATCTAGCGCGTTGCCTGCTTCGCGGGCAAGCCCGCTGCCGCTCTTTATCAATGTGTGGTCAGGCCCGCCGCCCCCATGAACAGCCGCATCACCCAGGCCGCCACCCCCAGCGCTGCGACGCTCATTGCCCAGATCAGCAACAGCCAACCCAGTCGCTGCCACAGCGGTTTCTTGTCTTCCAAACCATGTTTGCCAGCCATCATGCGGCCCTCCTAGTGGTAGCCGTCTTCGTGGGTGACCTTGCCGCGGAACACATAGTAGCTCCAGAAGGTATACATCAGGATAAACGGCAGGATGAACAGGGTACCCACCAGCATGAAACCCTGGCTTTGCGGTGGCGCTGCGGCATCCCAGATCGAAATCGACGGCGGGATGATGTTAGGCCACAGGCTGATTCCCAAGCCGCTGTAGCCAAGGAAGATCAGTACCAGCGTGAGCAGGAACGGCGTGTAGTGCGCGTTGCGTGCCACCGCTTTGAGCAACCCGTAGAAGGTCACCAGCACCAGCAGCGGTACCGGCATGAACCAGATCAGGTTGGGCATGCTGAACCAGCGGTCGGCAATCTGCGGGTAGGCGATGGGCGTCCACAGGCTGACGATACCGATCACCACCAGCAGCACCAGCGCCAGCGGTCGGGCCATATCGTGCATCTTCTGCTGCAGCGGCCCTTCGGTCTTCATGATCAGCCAGGTGCAACCCAGCAAGGTGTAGGCCACGATCAACCCCAGCCCGCAGAACAGGCTGAATGGGGTCAGCCAGTCCAGGGTGCCACCGGCAAAATGCCGGTCGACCACCTTGAACCCCTCCAGGAACGCGCCCAGCGCCACACCCTGGAAGAAGGTGGCGATCAGCGAACCCCAGATAAAAGCCTTGTCCCAGATGTGCCGTTTGTCGGCCTTGGCCTTGAAGCGGAACTCGAAGGCCACGCCTCGGAAAATCAGGCCGATCAGCATCAGGATCAGGGGCAGGTACAGGGCCTCGAGGACCACGGCATACGCCATCGGGAAGGCACCGAACAGTCCGGCACCGCCCAGGATCAACCAGGTTTCGTTGCCGTCCCATACCGGCGCGACAGTGTTCATCATGACATCACGGTCCTGCTCGCCCTTGACGAAGGGGAAGAGCATGCCGATCCCCAGGTCGAATCCGTCCATCACCACGTACATCATGACGCCGAAGATGATGATCACGGCCCAGATCAGTGGAAGGTCGATACCCATGGTTCAGTTCCCCTCGTTCAGGCTGGCAGAGGTGGCCTCGCGGCCATCATCGGCGGCGGACAAAGGCCGTGCCGGCGTGCGTTTCTGGCCTGGGCCTCCCGGTGTGTGCTCGTCACCCTCGCCGGTCTGCGGCCCTTTGCGTACCAGGCGCATCATGTAGCCAAGGCCGGTGCCAAACAGGGCGAAGTACACCACCACGAACGCCACAAGGGTGAAGCCGAGCTGGGCGTAGCTGTGGTTGGAAACACCGTCCGCCGTGCGCATCAGGCCGTACACCACCCAGGGCTGGCGGCCAATTTCGGTGGTGAACCAGCCGGCCAGCAGCGCGACCAGCCCGGATGGGCCCATCCACAGGGCCACATGCAGGAACGGGCGTGAACTGTACAGCGTGCCGCGTTTGCGCAACCACAGGCTCCACAGGCCAACGAAGATCATCAGGAAACCAAGCCCGACCATGATCCGGAACGACCAGAACACAATGGTCGAATTAGGCCGATCCTCGGGCGGGAACTCCTTCATCGCCGGCACCTGCTTGTCCAGGCTGTGAGTCAGGATCAGGCTACCGAGCGCCGGGATCTCGATCTTGAACCGGGTAGTCTCGGCCTCCATGTCGGGAATGCCGAACAGGATCAGCGGCGTCGGCTCACCGGGCACGTTCTCCCAGTGGCCTTCGATCGCGGCAATTTTCACCGGCTGGTGCTTGAGGGTATTGAGGCCGTGGAAATCGCCGATCACTGCCTGAATCGGGGCGACGATCAGTGCCATCCACATGGCCATCGACAGCATCTTGCGCACGGCCGGGTTGTCACGCCCGCGCAGCAGGTGCCAGGCCGCCGAGGCACCGACGAAGAACGCGGTGGACACGAACGCGGCAGTGGCCATGTGCATCAGGCGGTAGGGGAAGGAGGGGTTGAACACCACCGCAAACCAGTCCACCGGCACCACCCGACCATCGATGATCTCGTGACCTTGCGGGGTTTGCATCCAGCTGTTCGAGGCGAGAATCCAGAAGGTCGAGACCAGCGTACCGAGCGCTACCATCACCGTGGAGAAGAAGTGCAGACCACGGCCGACGCGGTTCCAGCCAAACAGCATGACGCCCAGGAAGCCGGCCTCGAGGAAGAACGCAGTCAGTACTTCGTAGGTGAGCAGCGGGCCGGTGACGGCGCCGGCAAAGTCGGAGAAGCGGCTCCAGTTGGTGCCGAACTGGTAGGCCATGACCAGGCCGGAGACCACGCCCATGCCGAAGTTGACGGCGAAGATCTTCGACCAGAAGTGATAGAGGTCACGGTAGACCTGGTTGTGGGTCCGCAGCCAAAGGCCTTCGAGGACTGCCAGGTAGCTGGCCAGGCCAATGGTGATGGCCGGGAACAGGATGTGGAACGACACGGTAAAGGCAAACTGCATTCGGGCGAGCTCTAAGGCCTCTATTCCGAACATGGTGCTTCCTCTTCAGATAATCCGGCGTCCGGGCTTGTGGCCTCAGTCGCCCACTGCCCCCACTGGGTCGAGTACGGCGTGTTGGAATTGTTCTGTTCGATCGCAGGGATTCCGGCCAGACGGCCATTTCATTGATCTGGAACGATTGACCCAGATCAATTAATGCTAGGAAGCATAGTCCCGAATGGCCCGGTGGGCCGTGTGGTGGATTGCCGCGTGACCTGTTGCCTCACCCTCTTTAATTAACAGTAGAAAAGTGCCGAACAGAGCAAACAGTAACCGTTTGTTACAAACAGGTGATACGCTGCGCACCCCCTCTACTGCGCCGAGGCCCCTGGTTTCCGATGTCCGATTCCGCACCGCAGTTGTTGCGTCACCATCGTCCTTTTTTGGCCTTCTGGCTGGCCCGCGTGTTCACCGCCAGCGGCTTCCAGATGCTCACCGTGGCCATCGGCTGGCACCTCTACCAATTGACCGGCAACGTCCTGGACCTGGGCCTGGTCGGCCTGGTCGAGTTCGCCCCACGGGTGCTGTTCATGCTGCACACCGGCCATGTCGCCGACCGCTATGACAGGCGCAAGGTCGCCGCCCTGTGCCAAAGCCTTCAGGGGCTGATTGCCCTGGCGCTGGCAGTGGGCAGTGCCACCGACAACGTCACCCGCGAACTGATCTTTGCCCTGGCCTTCCTGCTCGGCGCCACCCGCTCATTCGAAATGCCGGCAACCCAGGCGCTGCTGCCCAACGTGGTACCGGCCGGGCTGTTCCCGCGGGCAGTGGCGGCGTCGGCCTCGGCCACCCAGTCGGCGACCATCGTGGCGCCGGCGGTGGGCGGCTTTCTGTATGCCTTTGGCAGCATGTGGGTGTATGGCCCGACGGTGGCCCTGTACGCCATTGCCTGCGTGCTGACCCTGAGCCTGCAGGCGCACGGCCAGGTCGCCCAGCGCGGACGCGCCAGCATCGAATCGCTGCTGGCTGGCATCCGTTTCATTCGCAGCCGGCCCGACATCCTCGGCGCCATCTCGCTGGACCTGTTCGCCGTATTGTTGGGCGGGGCCACCGCGTTGCTGCCGGTATTTGCCAAAGACATCCTGCTGACCGGTCCGATGGGGCTCGGCCTGTTGCGCTCGGCGCCAGCGGTGGGGGCGTTGCTGATGTCGCTCTGGCTGGCGCGCTTCCCGTTCCAGCGCAACGTCGGGCGGACGATGTTCACTGCGGTCGGCGTGTTCGGCGTGGCGACCATCGCCTTCGGCCTGTCGACCTCGTTCTGGTTCTCGCTGGCGGTACTGGTGGTACTGGGTGCGGCAGACATGATCAGCATGGTCATTCGCAGCTCGTTCGTGCAGCTGGAGACACCGGATGAAATGCGTGGGCGGGTGAGCGCAGTGAACGGCTTGTTCATCGGTGCCTCGAACCAGCTCGGTGAGTTCGAATCGGGGGTGACCGCGCACTGGTTTGGTACAGTGCCGGCGGTGGTGCTGGGCGGGGTGGGCACCTTGGTGGTGACCGGGGTGTGGATAAAACTGTTCCCTACCCTGGCCAAGCGGGATCGGTTGCATAACGGGTGATGCATCACCCGTGCCGGCCTGTTCGCGGGCAAGCCCGCGCCTGCAGGGGACGTTACCCGCGCAGGGCCAGAAAAACCCATTCCCCAACGGCCATAGGCCCCCGCCATGCATGCTGGTATCATGCGCGGCTTTTTTCCTCCCTACACAAAACCACAGCATCCGGTACGGTCTGTGCTTTGCTGATGGGGTCGATACATTCATGGCGCCGGGGGCGCCTTGGGGAGCGGGCATGCTGGAAAGGCTGTTTCAACTAAGAGCACACAACACCAACGTGCGCACCGAGATTCTCGCGGGCGTCACCACCTTCCTGGCCATGGCCTACATCCTGTTCGTCAACCCGAGCATCCTCGGCGAGACCGGCATGGACAAGGGCGCGATCTTTGTCGCCACCTGCCTGGCAGCGGCCATCGGCTCCGCCACCATGGGCCTGATTGCCAACTACCCGATCGCCCTGGCACCGGGCATGGGCCTGAACGCGTTCTTCACCTACACCGTGGTGCTGCACATGGGCCACACCTGGCAGGTGGCACTGGGTGCCGTGTTCCTGTCGGCGGTGATGTTCTTCCTGCTGTCGATCTTCCGCATCCGCGAGTGGATCGTGAACAGCATCCCGCTGCCGCTGCGTTCGGCGATTGCCGCCGGTATCGGCCTGTTCCTGGCACTGATCGCCCTGCATAACGCCGGCATCGTCGTCGATAACCCAGCCACTTTGGTGGGCATGGGCGACCTCAAGCAGCCTTCAGTGATTCTCGCCACACTGGGCTTCTTCCTGATCGTCGGCCTTGAGTCGCTGAAAGTGCGCGGCGCGGTGCTGATCGGTATCCTGGCCGTCACCGTCGCGTCGATCGCCATGGGCGTCACGCCGTTCGGCGGGATCGTGTCGATGCCACCTTCGCTGGCACCCACCTTCCTGCAGCTGGACATCGCCGGTGCCCTCGATGTGGGCCTGATCAGCGTGATTTTCGCGTTCCTGTTCGTCGACCTGTTCGACAATTCCGGCACCCTGATCGCCGTGGCCAAGCGCGCCGGCCTGATGGGCAAGGACGGCCACATGCCGAAGATGGGCCGCGCCCTTATCGCCGACAGCACCGCCGCCATGGCCGGCTCCCTGCTGGGCACCTCGACCACCACCAGCTATATCGAGTCCGCTGCGGGTGTGAGCGCCGGTGGCCGCACCGGCCTGACGGCCATCGTGGTTGCCGTGCTGTTCCTGCTGGCGCTGTTCTTCGCCCCCCTGGCCGGCAGCGTGCCGGCGTTCGCCACCGCTCCGGCGCTGCTGTTCGTCGCGGTGCTGATGGCCTCGGGCCTGGCGGAAATAAACTGGGACGACGTCACCGAAGCCGCACCGGTGGTGGTAACTGCCTTGGCCATGCCGCTGACGTACTCGATCGCCAATGGTATCGCCTTCGGCTTCATCGCCTGGACCGCCGTCAAACTGATTTCCGGCCGCCGTCGCGACCTGAACCCGGCCCTGGTGATCCTTTCCATCCTGTTCGTCATCAAGCTAGGCTGGTTCAACGCATGAGTGCTGCTTTCGACCCCTCCTCCTACGCCACCCAACTGGACGCCAAGGTGGCCCGGCTGCGCGAGCTGCTGGCGCCATTCGGCGCGCCGGAACCGGCTGTTTTCGACTCACCGCGCGAGCATTACCGCCTGCGCGCCGAGTTCCGCCTGTGGCGCGAGGATGGCCAGCGCCACTACGCCATGTTCGCCCCAGGCGAGAAGCACAAGGCAATCCTGATCGACGATTTTCCCATTGCCAGCGAACGCATCAACGCGTTGATGCCACGCCTGAAGGCAGCCTGGCAGGCCAGCGAAGAACTGGGCAACCGCCTGTTCCAGGTGGAGTTCCTCACCACCCTGGCTGGCGATGCGATGATCACGATGTGCTATCACCGCCCGCTGGACGAGGCCTGGGAAGTGGAAGCACGGCAACTGGCTGAAGCGCTGGGGGTGAGCGTCATCGGCCGTTCCAAGGGCAAGCGCCTGGTTATCGGCCGCGACTACGCGGTGGAAAAACTCGATGTGGCTGGCCGCGTGTTCAGTTACCGCCAGCCGGAGGGTGCGTTCACTCAGCCCAACGGCGCAGTGAACCAGAAGATGCTCAGCTGGGCCTTCGAGGCCATGGGCGATCGTGAGGATGACTTGCTGGAACTGTATTGCGGCAACGGCAACTTCACCCTGCCGCTGGCCACGCGTGTACGCCAGGTGCTGGCCACCGAAATCAGCAAGACGTCGGTCAATGCCGCACTGAGCAACCTTGACGAAAACGCTGTGGATAACGTGCGGCTGGTACGCTTGTCGGCAGAGGAGCTGACCCAGGCACTGAATGAGGTGCGGCCGTTCCGTCGCCTGGAAGGCATCGACCTGAAGAGTTATCAGTTCGGTACCGTGTTCGTCGACCCACCGCGGGCAGGGATGGACCCGGATACCTGCGAGCTGACCCGGCGTTTCGAACGCATCCTGTACATCTCGTGCAACCCGGAAACGCTGGCAGCGAACATCGCCCAGTTGCAGGACACCCACCGCATCGAGCGCTGTGCATTGTTTGACCAGTTCCCGTATACCCACCATATGGAGAGTGGGGTTCTGCTGGTTCGGCGCTGATCGTTGTATTGCCGGGGCTGCTTTGCAGCCCATTCGCGGGCAAGCCCGCTCCTACATTGATCGGCGTACAGCCCGTTGATCGGCGTTCAGCCCATTGCTCGGCGTAAGCAGATCGTTGTAGGAGCGGGCTTGCCCGCGAATGGGCCGCAGAGCGGCCCCAAGCTTCACCTCAGAAGTCGAAGAAGACGGTCTCCCCTTCCCCCTGAATACGGATATCAAAGCGGTACGCCGTCTTCCCATCCACTTCGCAACGCTTGGCAATCAAGGTTTCACGCCGCTGCGGCTGCTCGATCAGGTTGAGCACCGGGCACTTGGCATTGGCCTGGGCCTCATCATCGAAATACAGGCGCGTGTGCAGGTGGATGTTGATGCCACGAGCAAACAGGCTGATGTTGATGTGCGGCGCCATCGGCACGCCCGCAGCGTTGTTCACCACACCCGGCTTGACCGTGTGCAGCGTCCACTCACCGGCATCGAAGGTCGTGGCGGTGCGGCCGAAGCTGTTGAAGGCGTTTTCCAGGTTGTAGGCATCCTGGTACTCGCCGTTAGCGTCGGCCTGCCACACTTCCAGGAACGAGTCGCGCACCAGGTGGCCGTTACCGTCATACACCTGGCCGAGCAGCAGAATGTGCTCGCCTGGTGCGTCTGGCTTGGCCAGGCGGTTCCAGATTTCCTGATCGCGGGTCGGGTTGCCGGCCGCTTCCAGGGCCAGGCCGATGTGCACATAGGGGCCGGCAGTCTGCGAAGGGGTTTCCGGCAGCAGTTCGATTGGCATGGCGGGGTCCTCAGCAGTTTTCGAAGTGGGTCTTGCGCTGGCCGCGCAGCACGATGTCGAAGCGGTAGGCCAGGCAGTCCATCGGGTTGGCGTTGCTCATGTCGAGCTTGGCGATCAACTGCTGCACGGCTTGCGGGTTGGCGATCGACTTGACGATCGGGCACATCGGGATCAGCGGGTCACCTTCGAAGTACAGCTGGGTGATCAACTTGGTGGCGATCGATGGGCCGCTGATGGCGAAGTGGATATGCGCCGGACGCCAGTCGTTCGGGCCGTTGCGCCACGGGTACGGGCCCGGCTTGATGGTGCGGAAGCTGTAGTAGCCGTCGCGGTCGGTCAGGCACCGGCCAACACCACCAAAGTTCGGGTCCAGCGGCGCCAGGTAGCGGTCGTTCTTGTGGCGATAGCGGCCGCCGGCGTTGGCTTGCCACATCTCCACCAAGGTGTTCGGCACAGGCTTGCCGTACTGGTCGACGACACGGCCGGCAACGATGATGCGCTCGCCGATTGGCAGGCCACCGTTATTGAAGTTCAGCAGCAGGTCATGGTCATGGGCGCCGAAGTCCAGGTGGGAAAAATCCGGACCAGTGGTTTCGCTGATCGACTGCGGAATACTGACCAGTGCCTGGCGCGGCGAGCGGGCAATGGACGTCTTGTAGTCAGGCGTAAGGGCTTTGGGGTGCCAGTTGCGATCACGGATCACGAAGCGGCTGTTGTCCTGGGCGGGCATGCCGGTTTCCTCTCTTGGAATTATGAGAACGCCTGAGTGTGGCAGGC
This sequence comes from Pseudomonas sp. FW305-E2, assembly GCF_058782925.1. Taxonomy (NCBI): domain Bacteria; kingdom Pseudomonadati; phylum Pseudomonadota; class Gammaproteobacteria; order Pseudomonadales; family Pseudomonadaceae; genus Pseudomonas; species Pseudomonas sp. FW305-E2. The sequence continues at coordinate 254,166 of NZ_JBYSYE010000002.1, forward strand.
GGACTTACAGTTTCCGGCAGGTCGCGGGCGATGAACATTGAAATCGACCCCTTGATACATAACCAAATGGTTATGGATAAACACCTCGGCCTGACAGGTTCCACCTTCGTGAACTAATCTTTGTCTTCTTGTTTCACGCTCGGAGAGCATTCATGGAATGGCGAAAAGGCCGACGCAGCGACAACGTGGTCGATGCCCGAGGCGAAGGTGGCGGCGGCGGCATGCGTTTCGGCGGCGGCAAGGGGCTGGGGCTTGGGGCAATCCTGCTGATCGTCGGCATCGGCTGGCTCACCGGGCAGGACCCGTTGCAGATTCTTGGCCAGCTTGCCGGGCAGATGGAGCAGCAACAACAGCAGACGGCGCCCAGTGGTGCGGGCGGCAAGGCGCCACCGGCCAACGACCAGCAAGCCGATTTCGTCGCCTCGGTTCTGGGTGACACCGAAGACACCTGGAAAGCCCTGTTCGCCGAGGCCGGCAAACAATACCGTGACCCCAAACTGGTCCTGTTCAGCGGCCAAGTCAATTCGGCCTGCGGTTTTGCCTCGGCAGCGGTTGGGCCGTTCTATTGCCCGGCGGACCAGCGGGTGTACCTGGACATGTCGTTCTTCCGTGAAATGGAAACCCGCTTCGCTGCAGCTGGCGACTTCGCCCAGGCCTACGTGATCGCCCATGAAATCGGTCACCATGTGCAGACACTGCTGGGCGTCTCGGCCAAGGTCGACGCCGCACGACGCGCTGGCCAGCGCATGGAGGGCGACAACGGCCTGTTGGTGCGCCAGGAGTTGCAGGCCGACTGTCTGGCCGGGGTATGGGCCTACCAGGCGCAGAAACGCCTGAACTGGCTGGAGCCAGGCGATGTCGAGGAAGCGCTGAATGCGGCCAATGCAATCGGCGACGACCGCCTGCAGCAGCAAAGCCGCGGGCGCGTAGTGCCAGACTCGTTCACCCACGGTACCTCGGCGCAGCGGATGCGCTGGTTCAAGGCCGGGTTTGCCGAAGGTGAAGTGAACCGCTGCGACACCTTCAGTGCACGCACTCTCTGATACCCGGTGCAACAGGGACCGCGTGAGACCGCTTGCTGACATTTTGCTGAAAAAGCGTTTCAGCTTCCCCAATCATGGCCGATAACCCCTGCACGAATCAGCGGGCATCCAGAACAACAACGCCTGGCGATCGAAGATCAAGAGAGCGAAATCAACTTCTGGAGAGCGTGCATGAACAGCTGGTTCGCCAACATCAGCGTCAACCTTAAACTCGGCCTGGGCTTCGGCCTGGTGCTGGTTCTCACTGGCCTGCTAGCCCTCACCGGCTGGACCAGCCTGGGCAGCCTGATCGACCGTAGCAACTGGATGGGCGATATTGGCCAGCTGAACAAGGACCTCACCGATCTGCGCATTGCGCGCCTGCAGTACATGATCGCCAACGGCGACGATACCGCCGCCGCCAACACCCTGGCCAAGCTGGACGCATTCAGCAAGCAGCAGGCCTACCTGGCCACCACCTTCAAAAGCCCGGAGAACGTCAAGCTGCTGGGTGAGCTGGGCGATACCATCAGTGCCTACAAGCTGTCGCTGAACAAGATGCGCCAGGGCTACGACGCCACCCGCGCAGCGCGCGTTTCCATGGACAGCTCGGCCATTCGCGCCGACCAGGCCATGGATGCGCTCAGCCAGGAGGTGATGGCTCGCCCCGAGGCTGACAGCGTGCGCCTGGCCCAGTACCAGCTGATCAGCAAGGCCCGCCAGCAGCTGCTGCAGGTACGCATCGATGTGCGTGGCTACATCGCCGAGAACAGCAGCGCCAACGAGCAGGCCGCCTTGCGCCAGCTGGATGCAGCACTGGCCGATACCGACAATCTCAAGCGCCAGCTGCCCAGCGCAGATACGCGCCTGCAACAGTTCGAAAACGCGGTACTGGCCTATCGTGACGCCGTACGCCAGTTCCGCGACGCGGTTGCCAACATCACCACCTCGCGCGCCGAAATGACCGTGCAGGGCGCCGACATCGTCAAGCGCAGTGACGCGCTGTACCAGATCCAGCTAGAGCGCCGTGACATCGAGAGTACCCAGGCCCGCAGCCTGCAGGCCATCGCCACACTGCTGGCGCTGCTGGTCGGCGTACTGGCGGCGGTGCTGATCACCCGCCAGATCACCCGCCCGTTGCAAGACACCCTGGTGGCCGTGGAAAAAATCGCCAGTGGCGACCTTACCCAGCACATGCGCGTCACCCGCCGTGACGAACTGGGCGTGCTGCAGCAAGGCATCGCGCGCATGGGCACCACCCTGCGCGAGCTGATCAGCGGCATCCGCGATGGCGTCACCCAGATTGCCAGCGCCGCCGAAGAGCTGTCGGCAGTCACCGAACAGACCAGCGCGGGCGCCAACAGCCAGAAAGTCGAGACCGACCAGGTGGCCACCGCCATGCACGAAATGGCCGCGACCGTTCAGGAAGTGGCGCGCAATGCCGAGCAGGCCTCACATGCAGCTACAGGTGCCGATGACGAAGCCCGTGCCGGCGACCGCGTGGTGGGCGAAGCGATTGGCCAGATCGAACGCCTGGCCGAAGACATGCACCGCTCCACCGAGGCCATGAACCTGCTGCAGCAGGAAAGCCAGAAAATTGGTAGCGTGATGGACGTGATCAAGTCGGTGGCCGAACAGACCAACCTGCTGGCGCTCAACGCAGCGATCGAGGCAGCGCGTGCCGGCGAGGCAGGCCGTGGCTTTGCCGTGGTTGCCGACGAAGTGCGCGGCCTGGCCCAGCGCACGCAGAAGTCTACCGAAGAGATCGAAGAGCTGATTGCCAGCCTGCAGCACGGTACCCAGCAAGTGGCGAATGCCATGCAGGGCAGCCGTACCCTGACCGACAGCAGCGTTGAACTGGCGCGAAAGGCCGGGTCATCGCTGGAGAGTATTACCAGTACGGTATCGAGCATCCAGTCGATGAACCAGCAGATTGCTGCGGCGGCAGAGCAGCAGAGTGCGGTGGCTGAAGAGATCAGCCGAAGCATCCTGAATGTGCGTGATGTGTCAGAGCAAACCGCAGCAGCCAGTGACGAGACGGCAGCGTCGAGTGTGGAGCTGGCGCGGTTGGGTGGGCAGTTGCAGACACTGGTCAGCCAGTTCCGCGTCTGACCTTTGGAACCTGGGGCCGCTTTGCGGCCCTTTCGCGACACAAGGCCCCAACGCAGGTCCTCGTGGGAGCGGCCTTGTGTCGCGATAGGAGGGCAAAGCCCTCCCGGCGTTCTGACAGGTACTACTTGACGATCATCCCTACCCCACGCCCACGTGGGTCGGAAGCGGTCTCAAGCTTCGCCCCATCGACGCGGATCGCCTGGATGTCGCCCATCTCCCAGCCCTGGTCCTCCAGCACATAGCCCATCTTCTTCAGCTCATCAGCTACCGGCCCGGTCAGTGGCGCATAGCTGTCGAAGTAAATGGTGTCCTTGGGCAGCAACTGATGGTGCACGCGCTGCGCCGCCACCGCCTTGTCCAGCGGCATGCCGTAGTCGTACAGGTTGTTCATCACCTGGAAGATCGAGGTAAAGATCCGTGAACCACCCGGGGTACCGATAACCAGCTCGACCTTGCCATCGCGGGTCATCAGGCTGGGACTCATCGACGACAGCATGCGCTTGCCTGGTTCGATCGCGTTGGCATCACCACCGACCACGCCAAAGGCGTTCGCCGCCCCCGGTTTGGCGCTGAAATCATCCATCTCGTCGTTGAGCAGGAAACCAGCGCCCTTCACCACCACACCACTGCCATAGTCGAGGTTGAGGGTGTAGGTATTGCTGACCGCGTTGCCCTGCTTGTCGACGATCGAGAAATGCGTGGTCTGGTGCGGTTCAAGGCCCGGCTTGACCTTGTCGGTGTCGGAAATGGCCTTCGGGTTGACCTGGGCTGCGCGCTTGGCCAGGTAATCCTTGGCCACCAGCTGGTCCACCGGCACCTTGGTGAAGGCCGGGTCGCCCAGGTAATCGGCGCGGTCGGCGAACACCCGCTTCTCGATCTCGGCCAGCAGGTGGATGTACTGCGCCGAGTTATGCGCCACACCTTTAAAGTCGGCCGCGCGGTCTTCCTTGATGCCCAGCAACTGGGCCAGCGCCACACCGCCCGAGCTCGGCGGTGGCGCGGTATACACCACATTGCCACGCCAGCTCACGGCCATCGGTTCACGCCATACCGCCTTGTAATCCTTGAGGTCATCTTTGGTAATCAGGCCTTTGTCAGCCTGCATCTGCGCCACCAGCAAATCGGCGGTCTTGCCTTGATAGAACTCGCTCACGCCCTTGTCGGCTATACGCTCCAGGGTCTGGGCCATTTCCGGCTGCTTGAACAGCTCGCCGACCTTCATGTTGCCGAAGTAATCGTTGAAGTTGGTCGCCGTCTTGAACATGCCTTGGGCATCGTTGCGGTACTGGTACTGCTTTTCCGCCACCTTGAAGCCATTTTTCGCATAGCCGATGGCCGGGGTCAGCAACTCGCTCCAGGGCAGCTTGCCGAACTTCTGGTGCGCCTCCCACAGGCCCATTACCGTACCGGGTACGCCTGCGGCGCGTGCCCCGACCAGGCTGAGGTTCTCGATGACCTCGCCCTTGTCGTCCAGGTACATGTTGCGCGTGGCGGCCTTGGGCGCGACTTCGCGGTAGTCGAGGAAGTAAGGCTTGCCATCGACAAACAGGGTCATGAAGCCGCCACCGCCGATATTACCGGCCTCTGGGTACGTCACCGCCAGGGTGAAGGCGGTCGCTACTGCCGCGTCCACCGCGTTGCCGCCCTTTTTCAGAATATCGGCGGCCACCTGTGCACCATATTGATCGGGGGCGGCCACCGCGCCGCCCTCCAGGGTGGCGGCGTAAACCGAGGAACAGCTCAGGATCGCGGCTGCGAGAGCCAGATACTGGAAAGGGACAATACGCATGACACTTCCTTGGTGTTGTTTTTGTTGAGCAGTCAGTAAGGCCGAAGCGCTTCGACTGTGCAATCAACCGTCGGAAGTTTCGCCGCCTGTGGACAGGATTTGTCGCGATCAGGCAACTCAGCAGGCGTACATCGCCAGCTTGCGCTGGATGAAATCCAGGAAGCACTGGATACGCAGTGCCAACTGGGTGTTGCGGTAATACACCGCGTGGATCGGCTGACGGTAGCCATTGTTGGCCTCGCTCAGCAGCACCTGCAGGCGCCCTGTGCGGATATCTTCGTGGGTCATGAAGTGCGACAGGCTGACGATGCCCTCCCCGGCCAACGCCAGCTGGCGCAGGGTTTCGCCGCTGGAAGCAACCAACGCCGGGCGGATGCTCCAGCGATCGCCCTGAGCGTGACGTAGCGGCCAATGATTGAGCGACTCCGGTTGGCTGAAGCCGAGCAGACAGTGGTTGGCCAGCTCCTCGACCTGCCGTGGCGTGCCGTGCTGCTCCAGGTAGGCCGGACTGGCCAGCACCTGCACCGGACTACAACCCAGGCTGCGCGCGTGCAGGCTGGAGTCGGCCAGCTCTCCGATGCGGATCGCCACATCAGTGCTCTGCTCCAGCAGGTCGATGATCAGGTCGTCGGTGTTGAGCTCCAGTTCGATGCCCGGGTACTGGCGGCGGAACTCGCCGATCCACGGCAGGATGGCATGCAGCATGAACGGCGCAGCGGCATTGATGCGCAATCGCCCGGTCGGGGTCTGGCGGTTCATCGACAGACGCTCTTCCATCTCGTCCATCTGCTGCAGGATCAGCCGCGAGCGCTCAAGAAAGTAGCGCCCCTCTTCGGTAAGGTCCATGCGCCGGGTGGTGCGGTTGACCAGCGTGGTGCCCAGCTTGCCCTCCAGGCGCGACAGGGTGCGGCTGACGGCAGACGGGGTCTGGCCCATCTGCTCGGCAGCAGCGGAAATCGAGCCGCAGTCGATGACGGCGACGAATACCTGGAGTTCTTCAGATCGGGTTTTCACATCAGGGCCTGTGGTTGGTCTGTGCAAGGATTAGATAACCGCTTGTCGAGGCCAAGTCCAGCGGCGCCTGAACGGGCCTCTTCGCGGGCTTGCCCGCTCCCACAAATACTGCAAAGTCCTTGAAACCTGCGTAATACCTGTGGGAGTGGGCAAGCCCGCGGCAAGGCCAGTCCAGGCAAAAAATTACTGTGCCTTGCCAAACACCTTGTCCAGATGGGCCTCATAAGCTGCCAACGCCGCCGGCACATCCGGGCGCTTCATCACATCCACAGCCAGGAAGGTCGGCAGGCCGGTCATACCCAGGAACTGGTTGGCCTTGTGGAACGGGAAGTACACGGCATCCACCCCCTTGCCTTCAAAGAAATCGCTGGGGTCATCGAACGCCTGCTGCGGCGCATTCCAGGTCAGCGACAACATGTATTGCTTGCCGTGCACCAAACCACCGCTGCCGTATTTCTGCGAGTGGTCCGAACGGGTACGGCCATCATTGGCATACAGGCTGCCGTGGCCGGCAGTGAACACGTCGTCGATGTACTTCTTGACGGTCCAAGGCGCGCCCATCCACCAGCCGGGCATCTGATAGATCACCACATCGGCCCAGAGGAATTTCTCCACCTCTTCCTGGGCATCGTAGCCGCCATCGATGAACGTCTGGCGCACATCGAAGCCGGCGCGGTCCAGGTGAGCGATAGCCGCTTCGTGCAAGGTCGCGTTGAGACGGCCTTCGGAGTGAGCGAACTGTTTACCACCATTGAGCAGAAGGATCTTTTTCATGCTGGCCTCCACGGCCGAGTCAAAAATTGATGCCGGCAGGTTAGAGGCTCGCGGGGGCGGGATACAGCGGTGACGGGGCAAAATACAATTGACCAGAAGTCACGAATGAGCAATACATTATTGCCGTAGAATAGCGTCACCCCCCATCACCGAGTAGCGCCCCATGAGTGAGCCGTTCGCCTTTATCCTCAAAGCCAAGACCCGCCCGGAAATGGCTGATGCGTTCGAAAACCTGTTCCGTCCCTACGTCGAGCCAAGCCGCCAGGAACCTGGCTGCATCGAATACCACATGCTGCGCGACCAGCAGGACCCGAGCCTGTTTGTGTTCTTCGAAGTGTGGGCCGACAAGGCCGCGCTGGACGTGCACTCGGCCCTCCCGCACATGGCTGCCTTCTTCGAAAAACGCATGGATTACCTGGAGCGCGATTTCGATATCCAGAGGGTCGACATGCTCAGCGCTTCGTCCGCTAGCCGTTGATCAGCAGATGGACGCCGAGTGCGGCCAACCCGATGAAAAAGCAACGCTTGAACAGCAGCGCGCTGATCCGCTGACGCAGCCACTGGCCCGCCAGCATGCCGAGCAAGGCCGGCGCCAGCATCAGCAGCGAAGCCCCCAGCGCCTGGCCACCCAAGGCATCCTGCCCGGCCAGGCCTAGGGCCAAGGCCAGGGTCGACACCGTAAACGACAGGCCCAGGGCCTGGATCATCTGCTCGCGGCTCAAGCCCAGGCTCTGCAGGTAAGGCACCGCTGGCATCACGAACACCCCGGTCGACGCCGTGACCACACCCGTGACCAGCCCGCAAAGCGGTCCCAGCCAGCGCTCGTGTCCCGGGGCTACCTGCAAGCCCGGGCCGACCAACCCATACAACGCATAGACCAGCAAGGCGCCCCCCAGCGCGTGCACAGCCCAGGGGCCACTGTTGATTCCCAGCCAGGCGCTGCCCAGCAAAGTGCCGACAAAGATCAATGCCAGCATTGGCCCCAGACGGACCAACAACCCTCGCAGGTGCCCGCCGCTGGCCAGCTGCCACAGGTTGGTGAGTGTCGAGGGCACGATCAACAACGCGGCTGCCTGCGCAGGTGGCATAGCCAGGCCCAACAGGCCCATGGCAATGGTCGGCAGGCCCAGGCCGATGACCCCCTTCACTGCGCCCGCCAGCAGAAAGGTCAGTACAACCAGCAACGACAGTGCCGGGCCAATGTTCTGGTAAAACGCGAGCAAGGTAGTCATGGGCCGATGATGCCGTGCCCCGGGCGACGTGAGAATCTGCCATATACTCAGCCAGCCTCTTGCCCGGACAGAGCCACATGCATTTCGACCTGATCGACCTCAAGCTGTTTCAGCACACCCTGGAGTGCGGCAACATCACCGCCGGCGCCGACCGCAGCCATCTGTCGCTGCCAGCGGCCAGTGCGCGCATCCGCGCCATGGAAGCATCGCTGGGCATTCCCTTGCTGGAACGTAACCGCCGTGGCGTACAACCAACGCCGGCTGGCCAAGCACTCTTGCAGCATGCACGGCTGATAACGCAGCAGGTCGAACGCCTGCAGTTCGATCTGGGCCTGTACGCGCAAGGGCAGCAAGGCCAGGTGCGCCTGCTGTGCAACACCGCAGCGCTGACCGAATACCTGCCCGAACTGCTGGCCAGCTACCTGGCTGAAAACCCTGGAGTCAGCGTGGATGTGCAAGAGCTGCCAAGTTTGCGCATCGTGCAGGCAATCACCCAAGGCATGGCCGACCTGGGCATCGTGTCCACAGCCGCCCCCAGCGAGCACCTGCAGACCCGGCCGTTTCGAGACGACCCGCTGGTGCTAGTGACGCCACAGGGCCACCCACTGGCCAGTGCGCTGGCGCCAAGTTTCGTCGACAGCCTGGCCCATGGCTATGTCGGCCTGGGGGCCGGCAGTGCACTGGGGTTGTACCTGGAAGAGCAAGCGCTGCACGAGGGGCAGCGCATGCAGGTTCGGGTACGAGCAGAGGGGTTTGATGGGGTGATCCGCATGGTCGCGGGCGGGGCCGGAATCGGGGTGGTGCCGCTGGCAGCGGTGCAGCGCTGGCAAGGGATGCTGCCGTTGCACTGGGTGGCGCTGCAGGAGCCATGGGCCAACCGCCGGCTGCTGGTGTGCGCGCGGGATTTCGCGGCATTACCAGGCTATGCCGCCGGACTGGTATCCACCCTTACCCACTGACAGCCTTCGCTGGCACGCCTGCTTCCACAAACGCGTTCGCGTACCGCTCGGACCGTGAAGGTATTGATACCCCCCTGGGGTATTCGTGAAAGGGTACGGCGACCTCCTACTTCAGATAAGAACGCAGCAACGCTGCCACCTTGTCTGCCTCGTCCTGCCGTTCCTCGGCACTCAGGCCGTCCGCCACGAGGTGATCGCGGATGTGCCCTTCCATCACCTCGGCCATCAGCCCGTTCACCGCGCCGCGCACGGCAGCGATCTGCTGCAGGATCGCCAGGCAGTCCTTGTCCTGCTCCAGCGCCGTCTCCAGGGCGGCGGCTTGGCCTTTGATCTTGCGCACCCGGGTCAACAGCTGCTTCTTGCTCTTCAGGGTATGTGCCATTGGGTTTCACGCCATGCTAGGTATACTGGGGTATAGTATTTTTCTCGATCTTCCGGGAGCATGATAAACCATGGCGACACAAACCTCAGACCGCTGGCAGCACAGCCACCAGTTCCACACCAGCAACCTGGGCGCTGAGCGCAAAACCCGCCTGGCGGTTTGGCTGACCGCAGTGATGATGGTGGCGGAGGTTGCCGGAGGCTGGTACTTCAACTCCATGGCGCTGCTGGCCGACGGCTGGCACATGAGCTCCCACGCCCTGGCACTTGGCCTGTCCTTGCTGGCCTACGCTGCCGCTCGGCGCTATGCAGGTGACCGGCGCTTTGCCTTCGGCACCTGGAAGATCGAAATTCTCGGCGGCTACTCCAGCGCATTGCTATTGCTGGGCGTGGCCGGACTGATGGCGTTCCAGTCGGTGGAACGGCTGTTGGTGCCGGGACAGATCCACTATGACGAGGCCATCTTGATTGCCGTGGCGGGCCTCGCCGTCAACCTCATCTGCGCCTGGCTGCTACGCGATGACCATCATCATGACCATCACCCTCACAGCCACGATCATCACCATCACCATCACCACCACCACCACGACCTGAACCTGCGCTCGGCCTACCTGCATGTGATGGCCGATGCCGCCACTTCGGTGCTGGCCATTGCAGCCTTGCTGGCCGGCAAGTTCTGGGGCGCCAGTTGGCTCGACCCAGCGATGGGCCTCGTCGGTGCGCTGCTGGTCGCGCTGTGGGCCCGTGGCCTGCTGCGCGATACCGGGCGAGTGTTACTGGACGCCGAGATGGACGCCCCGGTTGTGGCGGAAATCCGCGAAGTGGTCGCGCAATTGCCGGCGCCGGCCAGTATCACCGACCTGCATGTCTGGCGGGTGGGCAGGGACCAGTACGCCTGCATTCTTGGCCTGGCCACCCAGGCCACACTGAATGCCGACGGCGTGCGCCAGGCCCTGGCCGTGCACGAAGAGTTGGCGCACATCACTGTCGAGGTAAACCGCCTGCCATAGCGCGACCAGACACCTGGACGTCGAGCCCAGGCAACTGCTGCGCGGCCGTTGGGCCTATGGTGACCCGTCATTCAGCCAGTCACCAGGAGTTGTGCCATGTCCGATTTCATCACCGTCCTGCGCGAAACCTGCCCGACGCCGGTCGTGGACGCCACCAAGTGGAAGCGCATCGGCGGCGATCCGCACACCGTCAACCTCAATGCCTACCTGTCGGCCGACGGCAGCAAGATCATGGGCACCTGGATCTGCACCCCGGGCAAGTTCGAGGTCAACTACGATAAATGGGAGTTCTGCCACTTCCTCGATGGCTATTGCATCATCACCCCGGAAGGCGAAGAACCGAAACACCTGAAAGCAGGTGATGTGTTCGTGATCGAGCCAGGCATGAAAGGTACCTGGGAAGTGGTCGAGACTGTACGTAAGTATTTCGTCTTCGCCTAATTTGCAGGCGCGGGTTTAGCTGCGAATGCGGCGGTGAGGCATCTGCAGCATTCGCGGGTGAACCCGCGCCTACAACGGCCGCGCAATACCTGTGGGCGTGGACGAAAAAAATCGCGGAGCAGGCGCCCTTCCCTCTGGTGCGCAGTTACAGAGGGAAGGCCACCTGGCCCGCGATGAAGTCCACCTCTCGCATCACTCCTTCTTGCGATAACCCTCGACGATGGCCGAGAAGTCCTTGCCACCCTCGCCTCGCAGGCTCATGGCCTGGTACAACTGCTGGGCCACGGCACCTAGAATCACCGGTTGGTGTGCCTGGCGTGCCGCCTCGGTAGCCAGCCCGAGGTCCTTGAGCATGAGTTCGGCGCCAAAGCCACCGGTGTAGCCACGCGATGCCGGTGCGGTTTCGATGATGCCCGGCCACGGGTTGTAGGTATCCGAGCTCCAGCAGCGCCCGGTCGAACTATTGATGATGCCAGCCAGCACCTTGGTATCGATACCCAGCGCGTTCCCCAGGGCCATGGCCTCGGACACGCCGATCATCGAAATGCCTAGCAGCAGGTTATTGCAGATCTTGGCGATCTGGCCGGTACCGACTTCCCCGCAGTGCACGATGTTGCGGCCCATCTGCTCCAGTACCGGCTTGAGGCTGGCGAACAACTCGGTACTGGCGCCGACCATGAACGTCAGGGTGCCGGCCGCCGCGCCGCCAGTACCACCGGAAACCGGCGCATCCCCCATGTCCACACCCTTTGCCGCTGCGGCCTTGGACACATCACGTGCGGTCTGCGGGTCGATGGTGCTGCAGTCAACGGTCGGCGTGCCAGGGCGAATGCCGGCCAGTACGCCGTCCTCGCTCAAGTACACGCTGCGCACATGGGCTGCGGCCGGCAGCATGGTGATCACCAGCTCGCTGTTGGCCGCCGCGTCCTTGGGCGAGGGGCTGATCTGCCCGCCCAGTTCTGCCAGCTCGGCCAGCACGGCCTTGTTCAGGTCGAACAGGTTCAGCTGATGCCCGGCCTTGATCAGGTTGCGGGCCATGGGCGCGCCCATGTTGCCCAGGCCGATGAATGCGATACGCATGACGTACTCCTTAGCGCAGGCTAATGGTGGTGTTCACACCGTCGTTGACGCTGTCGTCATCGAACCAGCGAGCAGTGACGGTCTTGGTCTGAGTGTAGAACTGCACCACTTGCTTGCCGTACGGCCCGAGGTCACCGAGTTTGGAACCCCGCGAGCCGGTGAAGCTGAAGAACGGTACGGGTACCGGGATCGGGATGTTGATGCCGACCTGGCCAATATCGATTTCGCTCTGGAACTTGCGGGCCGCAGCGCCGCTCTGGGTGAACAGGCCGGTGCCGTTGCCGAACGGGTTGGCGTTGACCAGGGCGATGGCCTCGTCGAGCGTATCGACTTCCAGGGTCACCAGCACCGGGCCGAAGATTTCCTGGGTATACACCTGCATGTCGGTCTTCACGCCCGAGAACAGGGTTGGGCCGACGAAGTTGCCTTGCTCGTAGCCCGGCACCTTGACGTCACGGCCGTCAAGTTCCAGCTTGGCGCCTTCCTTGATACCGCTTTCGATCAGGCCCAGCACACGCTCCTTGGCCCGCTTGGATACCACCGGGCCAACGTCGGTGCCCGGCTCACAGCCAGCATTGACCTTGAGCTTGCTGGCAGCCTCCTTGATATCCGGCAACCATTCGCGGGCCTTGCCCACCAACACCGCCACCGAGGTCGCCATGCAGCGCTGGCCCGCCGCGCCAAAGGCAGCACCCACCAGCGCATTGATGGTTTGTGTGCGGTTGGCATCAGGCAACACCACCGCGTGGTTCTTGGCGCCCATCATTGACTGCACACGCTTGCCATGCTGGCTGCCAAGGTTGTAAACGTGCGTGCCGACTTCAGTAGAGCCCACGAAGGAAATCGCCTTGATGTCCTGGTGGGTGCAAATGGCATCCACCACCTGCTTGCCGCCGTGCACCACGTTCAGCACACCGGCCGGCACGCCGGCTTCCAGCGCCAGCTCGACCAGTAGCATGGTCGACAACGGGTCCTGCTCGGACGGTTTGAGCACAAACGTGTTGCCGCAGACAATGGCCATAGGGAACATCCACAGCGGGATCATTGCCGGGAAGTTGAACGGGGTGATGCCAGCGCATACGCCGATCGGCTGGCGCAGGGTGTAGGTATCAACACCGCCGGCGACGTTCTCGGCAAATTCGCCCATCTGCAGGGTGCCAATGGACGCCGCGTGCTCGACCACTTCCAGGCCGCGGAAGATATCGCCTTCAGCGTCGGCCAGGGTTTTGCCCTGCTCGGCGCTGAGCACCTGGGCAATGCGTTTGGTGTGTTCGCGGATCAGCGCCTGCAGCTTGAGCATGATGCGCATGCGCGCGCCGATCGGGGTGTTACGCCATGTCTGGAAAGCGCGGTGAGCAGCGGCCACGGCTGCATCGACTTCCTCGACGGTGGCGAACGGTACGCGCGCCAGCACCTCTTGGGTGGCCGGGTTGACGATGTCACGCCATTCGGTGGTTTTGGACTCGACCCACTGGCCGTCGATCAGCAGCTTGACCTGCTCGACCTTGGTGCTGTTAGGGGATTGCGGTGCGTTCATCTGCGTTCTCCTTGGAATTGTTGTCGGGACGAGATCGCCAGCGCCGGGCAAACGCGGGGTGGCGTCCTGAGGCTTGTTTCGAGTATAGATGTGCAAACATCCAACAAGAACGCACAAAAAAACCGGATCATCATGCAAAAAGACCTCACATCCCTGAGCGCGCTCAACTGGGACGATTTGAAGTTCTTCCTCGAAGTGGCTCGCACCCGCAAGGCCAGCAGTGCCGCCAAACGGCTGAGCGTGGACTACACCACCGTGTCGCGACGCATCAGCTCGCTGGAGGGTGCGCTGGGCACCTTGCTGTTCGAAAAGTCGCGCACCAACGGCTTTGTGCTGACCGCCGAGGGCCAGCGCCTGCTGGGCTATGCCGAATCGATCGAGAGCACGCTGCACATGGCGTGCGAGCAGGTGTCCGGGTCGGGGGTGGCGTTGTCGGGCCATGTGCGCATGGGCTGCACGGAGGGCTTTGGCAGCTTTTTCATCACGCCGCAGCTAAGCCACTTCGTCGACGCCTACCCGGCGATTTCGGTGGACATCCTGCCGCTGCCGCACTTCATCAGCCTGTCCAAGCGTGAGGCGGACATCGTCATCGCGCTGGAGCGGCCCGAGCACGGGCCTTATGTGTGCTGCAAGCTGTGCGACTACCGCCTGCGGCTGTATGCCACCCAGGGCTACCTGGACAGCCACGCGCCGATCCGCCAGGTGACGGACCTGGCCAAACACCCCTTCATCAGTTACGTGGATGACCTGGCGTTCAGCTCCGAGCTGCTGTACCTGGCCAACCTGATCCCCAACGCCAGCGCACATTTGCGCAGTACCAGCGTGATCGCGCAGTACACGGCAGCGCTGCAGGGGCGTGGGCTGGCAATATTGCCGTGCTTCCTCGCCGCGCAGGACCCGCGATTGGTCACGGTGTTGCCGGAGGAGATCGAGGTGACGCGGCAGTTCTGGATGTATTGCCGGGAGGATTTGCGCAAGCTGAAGCGGATTACCTTGCTGTGGGATTACATCCGGTCGGTGACCGAGGCGAATGCGCCGTTGTTGATGGGGCAAACCCGCGAGATGCGCTTTGCCCAGGACTGATGGGCCTGCGCATTTCCGAAGCCAACACAGCCCCTGTAGGAGCGGGCTTGCCCGCGAACACCGGCGAAGCCGGTGCCAGACAGCGCGTTGCCTGCTTCGCGGGCACGCCCGCTCCCACAGGGGATATGTGACTCATGGGGCTGCGCATTTCCAAAGTCAAGCACAGACCCTGTGGGAGCGGGCTTGCCCGCGAACACCGGCGAAGCCGGTGCCAGACAGCGCGTTGACTGCTCCCACAGGATATATATGTGACTGCCCGAGCGGCGACGATCAGTAGGACGCTACCACGATGGACACTCGACGGTTCTCGGTACGCCCGGCGCTGGTGCGGTTGTCCGCCACCGGCTGGCTGCTGCCCAGGCCACGGCTCTGAATGTTCTGCGCCTGCATGCCAATCCCCACCAGCGCCTTGGTCACGCTTTGCGCGCGGCGCTCGGACAGCTGCTGGTTATACGCCGCCTTGCCCGACGAGTCGGCATGCCCGTCCACCCGCACGCCCTGGATACCAACGCCGAGCAGCGCCTTGCCGATGCGCTCGACAATCGCCTGGCTCTGGCCATTGAGGCTGTCCAGATCGCTGCCGAACAACACTTTGCCAGACAAGTCGTAGGCCCAACCTTCATCGGTCGGGGTGAAACCTTCGCGCTTGAGCACGGCAATCTGTTCTGGGGTAAGGCCTTTCGGGGGCGCGCTCTGGCAACCCGTCAGCGCCAGCATGGCGAGCAACAAGGCCCAAAGCGGAAAACGTAAAGCGTGCATCACGGGTTCAACTCCTGTTCCTGATTTCGTTGGCGGACCGTTCCGTCTGCGCCAGTTGCCAATGGCCACGGCGTTCGCGCTTGGCCTGGTACATTGCCGCATCGGCGGCATTGAGAAGACTGGCGGGGTCAGCGCCGTCATCCGGGTAATAGGCAATACCGACACTCAGCGAGGTGGAGATACTGCGGCCGCTGTCCAGTTGCACCGGCAGCTTCATGCTGGCAACGATCTTCTCGGCAATGTGTTCGGCGTCCTTGCGCGTATGCAAAGGCGTCAACAGCACGGCAAACTCGTCGCCCCCCAGGCGCGCCACCAGATCGTGCTCGCGCAGTTGGGCGCGCACACGTTCGGCCACGCTGATCAACACCTCGTCACCCACGGCGTGGCCAAGGGTGTCGTTGATCTGCTTGAAGTGGTCGCTGTCGAGGAACAGCAGTGCCAGGTGGTCCTGCTGACGCGCCGCATTCCGCACGCTGCGGCTCAGGCGCCCTTCAAAGAAGGCGCGGTTGGGCAAGCCGGTCAGGCTATCGTGGCTGGCCTGATGGGCAAGGGTCTGGTTTTCGCTCTGCAGGTGGCTATGCCACACCTCCAGTTCATCCAGCAGAGCATTGAAGTCATTACCCAGCTCGTTCAGCTCGGCAATCGGCGCTTCTGGTACGCGCCGGTCGAAGCTGCGCTCGCGGCGGGCGGCATGGGCGACACTGGCCAGGCCACGCAGCGGGCGGGTGATATCGCTGAGCAGGCGCCGCGACAGATACTGGGCAGCCAAGGCGCTGAGGACCGTGCAGAACAGGATACCGGCCAAGCCACTGAGCAGGAACAGCAACAGGCTCCTGCCCTGGCCTGCCAGCTCGATGTGCCCGACCTGCTGTTGCTGGTGCACGATCGGCAAAATGACCGGCTCATCCAGCAAGGCGCTGGCAACCTGCACCTCCAGCTGCGCGAGCATGCCGGTATTGTCGCGTTGCCAGTGCGCCAGTTGCTCGCCCTCGTTGTTGAAGACCTTGGCCTCGGCCACTTCTTCGGTACTGGCAATCAACGCCAGCGACTCATTGGCAGCGGCGCTGTCATCGAACACCACCGCCGCCTCTACCGTGTAATTGATCGAGCGGGCGATCAACTGCAGGTTATGGTTGGCATAGACACGCAGGGCGAGCACGCCCAGCAGGGTGAGGGAGATACCCGCCAGGCCAACGGCAAGCAAGGCGACGCTAAGGTGACCACGGCCCAGCACCGAGCGCAGGGTCGGGCGCACCGTACGCTTGCGGGTCGGTTTCATGGCTGCCCCCCCCGGCGCCGCGACAACTGCAGCACGCTGGGGTGAATACGCACGCCAGAGCGTGCCACCGAGTCGAGATTGACTTCAAAGGCCACCTGCTGGTCGCTGACCCGCAGGCAGAACAGGCTGCCGACCGTGCAGGGGTCATCCGCCTCGCTGATGCTCAGCACCGGGTGGCCGCCGATACGCTGGAACAGCCGATCCCGCTGGCCCTGGTCAAGCTTGCCAATGTAGAGGGCATCGCAGGCCTGGGCGACTTGGGTGTCTTCTGCCAGCAAGCGCCGCACCTGCAGCGGCCGGCCGGACTCCTGGACATGGCCCTTGATGAGATCGTCGGCGTACTCGGTCGGGCCGACCAGGCACAGGCGCAAAGGAGAGGGTTCGACGGGCCAGCGGGCGTAACTGAAGATACCCAGTACTACCTGGGTGACTGCCTTGGCGCGTTGCTGTGCCTGGGCGGCGGTTGTGCCGGGGTCTGCCCGGGCAGCGCCTGCAGAAAGGAACAGGACGGCCAGCAATAGCGAAAGCGCACAGCTTGTCACTCGCCTTGCGGCCACGTTCATGTGGGAAATCCCTTTAAGCCCCTTCCGATATCGGCGCAACGATAGCACATGGCCGCTTTAATGTATGAGCCTGCAGCCACGTGTAATGGGTGTCATGGCCCTAGACCTGCTCGAGCATCAACCCGGAAATACGCCGTACTTTGCGCGCCACCGCTTCTTCGAAAATGCCTTGGCGTGGCTCGACCAGGCTGAAGCAGTGCTTGGCCCGCGTGATGCCGGTGTACACCAGTTCCTTGGTCAGCACCGGGTTGAGCGCATCCGGCAGCACCAGGGCAGTGTGGCTGAACTCCGAGCCCTGGGACTTGTGCACGGTCATGGCGAATACCGTTTCCACTTCGTTGAGCCGGCTCGGCAGAACGAACCGCACACCACCACTGCCGTCGTTGCGCGGGAAGGCCACACGCAGCAGCGGCTGGCCCTGCTCATCCGGCAGGCGCAGGGCTATACCGATGTCACCGTTCATCAGGCCCAGGCCGTAGTCGTTGCGGGTCACCAGCACCGGGCGTCCTTCGTACCAAGGCTGCTGGCTGTCGATCAGACCGGCATTGTGCAGCACCCGCGCCACCCGTTCATTCAGGCCTTCGACCCCCCAGGCGCCCCGGCGCACCGCGCACAGCAACTGGAAATCCTCGAAACTGCGCAACACCTTGCCCGCCCATTGCTCCCAGGCGGGGTCGTCAAAGGCGGTATCAAGTGCTGGCCGGTAACGCCCAAGGGTGCGCAGGTAGCTGCGGTAGCCTTGCGGTCCATCGGTACCGCGGTTCAGACCGTCCAGTAACAGGCGGTCGAAAGCACGATCCTGCTCGTGCTTGAGCGACAGGCTGTGCACGTCAGCAGGCGGCGCGGCCAGCAGGTTGCGCGCCGCGTGAGCATCCTGACGATTGACCAGTCTGGCCAACTGGCCAATACCGCTGCCTTCACCGAAACGCCGTGAAAACCGCAGCATCACCACTTGCTGAGCCAACGGGTGGCGCTGCTCATCGCCGGCCTTGAGGCCACTGCCGGCCAGCGACTCGCCACTGACCTGCTGAAGCCACGCAGCAGTCGCCGGCGAGTAAAAGCCCTCCTCAGCATCCCGGCATAGGTCACCCAGCACCGCGCCGGCCTCGACCGAGGCCAACTGGTCCTTGTCGCCCAGCAGCACCAGACGCGCCCGCGGCGGCAAGGCATCGAGCAGGTTGGCCATCATTTCCAGGTCGATCATCGACGCCTCATCGACCACCAGCACATCCAACGGCAACGGGTTGCCAGCGTGGTGGCGGAAGTGCCGCGAGCCCGGGCGGCTTCCGAGCAGACGATGCACGGTGCTGACTTCAGTGGGGATTTGCCCGCGTACTTCGGCGCTGACTTGCAGGCGCTCGACTTGCTGGCCAATGGATTCGGTCAGGCGCGCAGCGGCCTTGCCGGTCGGTGCAGCCAGGCGGATGCGCAGTGGCCTACCCTGCTCCACTGCCGGCGCCTGCAGCAACGCCAGCAGGCGCACCACGGTGGTCGTCTTGCCGGTGCCGGGGCCACCCGTGATGATGCTGAAACCGGCCCGGGTAGCCAAGGCGCAGGCAAGCTTCTGCCAGTCCACCTGGCCAGCTGGCGCGCCGCCCTCGAACAGTTGCGCCAGGCGCTCTGGCAGATCCGCAGGCGGTGCTTCGGCCTGACTCAGGCGCTGGCGCAGGGCATGGTCGATGCGCCGTTCGTAACGCCAGTAACGGCGCAGGTAAAGGCGCTCGCCACTGCGTACCAGCGGCCGCGCCTGCTGGCCAGGCGTATCACCTGCGGCCACCAGCGGGCTGGCGATGATGCGCTGAAGCCAGGCATTCAAGTCAAGGTTGGCCAGCAGTTGCGATGGCAGTAGCAAAGGGCCGATAAGGGCGTCACCTTCCGGCGGCAACGACAGGGCGAAATCCGGCTCGGCCAAGGTTTGTTGCAGGTCGAGGCAGACATGTCCGTGCCCCAGTTGGTGGCTGGCCAGCGCCGCTGCCAGCAATAGTAAGGGATCACTGCCGGGGGCACGCTCTTCCAGGAACGACACGAATGCGCGGTCCAGGGCACGTAGCCAGCCCCGCTCAACCCAGCGGTCGAGTAATTGCAGCAAATCAGCGCTGTTGTGCTGCGGTGCCAGCGCCAGCAGGTGCTCTGCGTGCAACGGGGTGGGCAACAGGTCGACAAGGCTTCGGCTCATGGCGCAACTCCGGCAAACAGGTCCTGCTGTACTGGCGCGTGCTCACCACGGAACAGTGCATCGAGGCTTTCGATCAGCTCACGCGGTGGCTTGGCGTGGTACACGCCGTGGCCGCTGCTGCTGGCACCGCGCAGGAAGATGAACAGGGCGCCGCCAACATGGCGGTCATAATCGTAGTCCGCCAGCCGCGCGCGCAACTGGCGGTGCAGGGCCAGCAGGTACAGCACATACTGCAGGTCGTAGCGGTGCTCAAGAATCGCCTTTTCCATGGCCATGGCATCGTAGGCCTGGATGTCCGCACCCAGCCAGTTGGACTTGTAGTCGGTCACGTAGTAACGCCCGTCCAGCTCGAACGCCAGGTCGATGAACCCTTTGAACATGCCGTTTAGCACAGTCGGCTGCGCAGCTGGGCGCGCCAGACCGGGGTGGGTGTGGCGTGCCACCAGGCGATCGAGTTGTTCTGCGTCGACCCGGTGGCTGGCGAACCAGAATTCCATTTCGATCTGGTAATGACGCAGCTGGCCCAGCGTTACGCTCTGGTCGCTGCCCGGCAGCGGCAACGCCTCGCCCAGCAAACGTTGCATCCAGTGGCTCAGGGTGGGGATCCAGCCGGCCCAGTCACGGCGATTGCAGCGCTGGCCAACGGTACGCTCGATCAGCTGAGGGTTACCGCTGACCTCGCTGAAGCCCTCACGGCCTGCCCACTCCAGCAAACCATGGAGGAAGGTGCCGGGGTTAGGCCCCCGCGGGAAGCGATGGATATCGCCGCTGTCGGCGGGGACCTCGCGCAACACCTGGGCATCGGGCACCTCGTCATCCAGCAGTTGCTGGGCCTGCGAGCTGTCGGCGCCGAGGGTCTGATCGCCGACACGAAGGGCACTGTACGAAGCGATCCACCAGTGCTCGGCAGGCGCATGGCGTGGCCTGCGTGCCGGCAGCAGTTCACGCTCGGCGTGTGGCATGCGATATATCTGCTCATCCGCCTGCGGCAGGCCTGGGCAAGTGATGTGCGGGCACTTCGCCGCCAACGTCTGCAACCAGTCCGTCAGCTGCGCCGAGCCAGCCAGGGCCAGGCCGCCCCCCAGCAGGTAGCCAAACGCCGAGCGATGCAGCTGCGAGCTCTTCTGATTACCGCGCTTGAGGTCGGCGACACCCAGCCAGCATGCATGCTGGGCACGGGTCAGGGCCACGTAGAGCAGGCGCAGGTCTTCGGCCAGGCGCTCGTCGTCAGCGCGCTCGATCTGCTCCTCGTCAGGTGTGAGGGTGAGGTGGGCGTTACCTTCGCTGTCATGCCAGGCCAGCGGTAGACGGCTACCATCCACCGGTTTGCTGGTGCAGATGAATGGCAGGTATACCAAGGGATATTCCAGGCCCTTGGACTTGTGGATCGTCACCACCTTGACCAACTGTTCGTCGCTCTCCAGGCGCAGGATCTGCTCTTCACCGGCCTGACCGGAACTGGCCAGGTGCTCGGCCAGGTGGCGGATAAGCGCCTGTTCGCCGTCCAGCTCGCCAGCGGCCTGCTGCAGCAGCTCGGCCAGGTGCAGCAGGTTGGTCAGCACCCGCTCGCCATCACTGCGGCGAATCAGCGTACGCGGTAGCTGGAAGTCATGCAGCAGGTGACGCAACATCGGCAACACCCCCTGGCGCTGCCAGGTGTCGCGGTACAGGCGAAAACGTATCACCCAGCTTTCCCAGACCCGCTCGTCCTGGTTAAGCCGGTCCAGCGCAGCCAGCGACAGGCCCAGTGTAAGGCTGGCCAGAGCAGCCTTGAGCAGGCGCTCCGAGTCAGGCTCGGCGCAGGCCTTCAGCCAGGCCAGCAGGTCGTGGGCTTCCTGGGCGGCAAACACCGAGTCCTTGTCGGACAGGTAGACGCTGCGCACCTCGCGTGCGGCCAGTTCGGCGCGGACCATCTGCGCCTCATGGCCATCGCGCACCAGGATGGCAATGTCCGAGGGCAAGCAGGCGCGCAATTCGCCTTCGGCATTCTGGAAACCCGCCGTGCCCTGCTGGCCGCCATTGAGCAAGGCGACAATATGGCTGGCGCAACTGGCGGCCAGTTGCTGGCGGTAAACACTGCTGGAGACTGGCTCTTCACTTTCCAGCTGCCAGCATTGCAGGGCTGCACTGACTTCACCGTCAATCAGCAGCTGTTCGCCACGCCCCTTGGCGCGCACCTCGATGAATGGCAGCGGGTTGTCATCGGCCTCGCGGAACAGGAATGCACCCCGCCCCGCTTCACGCCCCTCGGCCTGCAGGAACACCTGGTTGACCGCCGCCACCATGGCTTTGCTGGAGCGGTAGTTGGTGTCCAGGCTGTGCAGACGGCCGCTGGTGGCGCGCCGCGCCGCAAGGTAGGTGTAGATGTCGGCACCGCGGAAGGCGTAGATCGCCTGTTTGGGGTCCCCGATCATGAACAGACCGGTTTCGGCGCGGTTTTCACTGATCTGGTAGATGCGCTCGAAAATGCCGTACTGAACCGGGTCGGTGTCCTGGAATTCGTCGATCAGCGCAACCGGGAACTGTTCACGAATCAGACTGGCCAGGCGCTCGCCGGCCTCGCTGGCGAGTGCGTGCTGCAAGCGCACGAGCATGTCGTCGAAGCCCATTTCTGCACGCCGGCGCTTCTCCACTTCGAAACGTGCCGATACCCAACTGGCCGCGTGCTCGAGCAGAGGGGCATCCGGGCTGTCCAGGGCCTGCAGTTGTTGCTGCAAGTGCTGCATGGCGTTGAGGGCTGGGTGCTCGGGAGGTTCTCCCTTCCAGGCCTCGGCCATGCCCGCCGGGGTCAGCCGGGTAAAGCCGGTGCCCAAGTCGAGCTCTACCAGTTGCTCATCGCTGGCCCAAGCGCAGAGCTTGTCGAACCAGGGCTCGAAGTAACGGGCTTGCATCTTGCGGCCGTCGACCTGTTTGGCGGCCAGCGCATCGCGGCAGATTTGCCGCAGTTCCTCGGCCCACTGTGCCCATGGCGCCTTGATCCGGGCCAACTGTGCACCACGTTGCTGCAGCGATGCCTGGATCAATGCGGCGGGCTCTGGCCCATCCTGCTGGGCGCGCACACGGCCGAACAGTGGGCGAATGCGCGGCAGCAAGGCGTCTGGACTCCCCCAGTTGCCGCGCACCCAGGCCAGTGCGTCACCTTGCATCCCATAGCAGAAGCGCCGCCAGTAATCGCGCATGACCTGGCCCAACAACTCGCTGTGGTCGGTTTCCAGGGTCTGGGTGAACAGGCTGCCGCTGTCGAAGGCATGCTCGCGCAGCATGCGCTGGCACCAGCCATGGATGGTCGATACCGCAGCCTCGTCCATCCACTGCACGGCGATTTCCAACCGGCCGGCGCAACGCGGCCAAGTCTCTTGTGGGTAATCGTCACGCAGTTGGTGCAACAGCGGATCGGCGCCTTCCAGCTCGCCACGGAAGAACCGTGCGGCTTCAGCCAGGCGGGCGCGGATACGCTCGCGCAGCTCTTTGGTCGCGGCGTCGGTGAAGGTCACCACAAGGATCTGCGGTGGCAGCAGCTCGCGCTCGAAGCCCTGTTCGCCACCGTGACCGAGGATCAGGCGCAGGTACAGCGCCGAAATGGTGAAGGTCTTGCCCGTGCCGGCGCTGGCCTCGATCAGCTGGCTACCGTGCAGGGGGAAACTCAGTGCCAGAGGACGGTCCTGGGTCATGCGCCTTTCTCCGGGTTGCCCAAGGTCTGCCAAGGGGCGGTGAACAACGGGCGATACAAGGTTTCGCACCAGCCTTCAAACGTTTCGTCAGCAGTGAGTGCTGCAAAGTCCCGGAACTGGCGGGCCAAGGCAATGCTTTCACTCCGTTCGCCAAAACTGGTGCGTTCGTCGCCTTCGTAGGCGCGAGCTGCTGCGGCCATGGCTTTATCGGCATCGTCCTGGGCCAACCAGGCGAACGCGGTCTTGGCCGCGACTGGCAACGGCGCATTCATTGCCGCCTGACGGGCCACCAGTAGGTCGCCCAGCAGTTGCGCGGCCAGCGCTTGCGGCAGCGGTGCAAGCAACAGGGTCAGGTCACTGGCTACCAATGCACTGTTATAGGGGTAGCCCGCTGCACAGGCCGCCAGGTGCGTAGCCCAGGGCGCGATAAGGCGGTGCCACTTCAGGTTGTTGCGCCCGGCACTGATAGTGTTGGGTACTGTGGTGATGCTGAGAAGGCTCTGATCTTCCGCCTGGAACACCCGGCCCAGCCAGCCCTCCAGACGGTGCTGACCGTGCTCGAAATGCACCGGCAAAGCGCCCTCGACCAGCTGTGGCCAGCGTTGCAGCAATTGCTGGTGACGTTGCAGCAGGTCCGGCAGCGGTTCGATCAACTCGTTTTGCAGCAGTTCGCCGAAACCTGCTAGCGGCAGCAAACCGCAGGCCTGCAGGCGTCGGGCCTGGGCGCGCAAGGCCTGTTCGGCGTTGTCCGGTTCGGCCAAGGCGGCGCCAAGCAGGCTTTCACTGGCGCCGTAGCGTTGCAGGGTATCGAGGACGAAGGGTTCCTCGTCCGGGGTCGGCGCTTCCAGCGCCTCAAAGTACACCTTCAAGCGCTGGCTGAAGAAGTGCCGTACCGGGTGGCGCAAGAAGTCATTCAGCTGGTGCAAACTCAGGGCTTCAGCGTCCTGATAAGGCGGCAGGCCCGGCTCGCTCTGCTCGTCTGCCTCACCTTGCTGGTGCAGCACCTGCCATTCATGGGCATAGCTGAACAATGGGCTGCCCTTCTGGAAGTACCGAGGGCTGAACGGCTGCAGCGGGTGCTCCTGGGTCAGTGCGTGCAACAGTTGCTCGCCCGGTTTCGCGGGCTGGCCCTGCTGCGCGTCGGCCAAATGCCAGCCCGCAGCGATGTGATCGCGCAACTGGCCGATCAGCACCGAGGCCGGGCGTTCGCTATTGTCGCGAATACTGCGCCCGACCCAGCTGACATACAGTTGGTCACGTGCGGACAGTAGCGCTTCAAGCAACAGGTAACGGTCGTCTTCGCGGCGTGAGCGGTCGCCGGGGCGATAGTCGCTGGCCATCAGGTCGAAGTCCAGCGGTGGCTGCGCACGCGGATAATCGCCATCGTTCATGCCCAGCAGGCAGACCACCCTGAACGGGATCGCGCGCATGGGCATGAGTGTGCAGAAGTTGACCGAGCCGGCGAGGAAACGTTGTGACAGCTTGCCCTGATCAAGGCCCGACAACCAGGCTTCACGCACCACGGTAAGCGGTAGCGGGTCGTGCAGGCCGACGGTCTCGCACACCTCAAGCCAGCTATCACGCAAATCCTGCAACTGCATCAACAGGAACTCATCACCCTCGTCCTCGGCGAGGAAGAACACGTGCAGCAAGGCATGCAGTCGCTCGCCCCACTGGCTGACGGTGGCAGGCTCGGACAAGGCCTGGCAGGCGACTTCGAGCGCATCGAGCAACGCGACCAGCGGGCCGATCAGTGCCGCGTCCAGGCCACCGATTTCATCGTAGGGCTCAATACCATCACAGGCCTCACCCACCCCCACGGCATAACCCAACAGCATGCGGCGCAAGCCGAAACGCCAACTGTTCTGTTCGAGCCCGGCGGGCAAGCCCAGGCTCGCCCGCTGCGCGGCGTCAAGGCCCCAACGAATGCCAGCGCCCTCGATCCAGCGGTGCAGCGTGGGCAGATCGTTTTCGCGGATGCCGAAGCGGGCGCGGACTGCCGGCACGTCCAGCAGGTCGAGCACTTCGCTGACCGCGAAGCGGCTGTCAGGCAGTTTGAGCAGGTGCTCAAGCGCGATCAGCAAAGGTTCGCGACCACGCTGGCCCTGGTCTGTCAGGGTGAACGGGATGTAGCGCGGGTCGTTGCGCTGCAACTGGCCGAAGACGGCGCGGATATGCGGCGCATACGTGTCGATGTCCGGCAGCATGACGATTACGTCGCGCGGGCGCAAAGTCGGGTCGGCGCTGAAGCGGGCCAACAGCTGGTCGTGGAGGATTTCCACTTCACGTTGCGGGCTGTGCGCAACATGGAAGCGGATCGAGCGGTCTTTTGTGGTGTCGACTGGTGGCCACCGTTCGCGGCTCTCGGCGAGCGGGCGCAATTCCAGGATGTCGTCCTGCAGTTCGTTGAGCAGCGTGGTGGGCGAACCGTCGCTGAACAGGTCGATACGGCCGTCGCTGAACACGCCCTGGTAGCTGCCTGGGTCATCATAGCTGTCGAGCAGGTTGATGTAGTCGCGGCCTTGTTTACCCCAGGCAGCCAGCAATGGGTGGGCATGCTGGTGCAGCGTCTGGTCGTCCAGTTGCAGGGGCATGCCTTGCTTGCGTTGCTGACGTTTGTACTGATGGCGCAACAGGTCCTTGTCGGCGACGATATCGGCCCAGTGGTGGCGGCATGGGTTGTGTACGCACAGCAATACCTGACTGAAACGCGACAGGCCTGCCAGCGCTTCCAGGGCCTGGGCCGGCAGCGAAGAGATACCGAACACGATCACCCTCGGTGGCAGCCCTGCAGGCGCCTGCTCCAGGCTGTTGATGCGCTCGATGAAACGTTGGTGTACTCCGGCGCGGCTCTGCGCCATGCCTTGCTCGCCAACATCCTCGAGCAATGCTCGCCACAACTCGGCTTGCCAGCGGTTGCCTGGCGGCAGTACTTTGCGCTCGCCGCGGGCCGTGTTGATGACGTGCTCGCCACTGGCCCAGTCCTTGAGCCAATCGGCACGGTAGACCTGGTACTGGTCGAACAGGTCGGCCAGGCGCTCGGCTAGCTGGTAGCGCTTGCGCAAGTCACTGTCGTCGGTGAGGAAGCGCCGCAGTGGCTCGAAATGCGGACGCTCGATGAGCGCTGGCAACAGACGCATCAGCCGCCAGGTCAGTGGTGCCTTGTCGAGCAGAGACACTTCGGGAATTTCGCCACGGCCAAGCACGCTGCGGTAGAGCTGCCACATAAAGCTACCGGGCAGTTGCACATCGATGGCAGCGGCGATGCCGCAGCCGCCTTGGTCATCTTCCAGCGGATCTTCAGCCAGGGCCAGCTTCAGCCATTGGGCGATGCCATTGCTTTGCACCAGGGCAATTTCGTTTTCCAGAGGCGCCAGCGGGTAGCGACGCATCCAGCTCACTACCAGGCTACGCAGGTCGTCGAGGCGGTTGCCGTGGACGATCATGAAGCCTGGGTGGAGATGGGCGGTGTGGGGCATCGGAAGGTCTCTGGAGGCGCTGATGGCTGAGAGGGGAACGATATCACGCGCACATGAAACGGCCGAATGCCATCAGGCTGTGGGAGCGGGCACTTCAACGCGGTGCCATCCGCAGCGTGGCACTCCCGATCCATAGGGGAGGTGACGTTGGTGGCCTGGAGAGTGTGCGCCCCTGCCTGGCGTTGCCCCCTTCCCCGTAGGAGCGGGTTTACCCGCGAACACCGGCGAAGCCGGTGCCATCTCCTTTTTTGCCCACAAAGACAAAACCCCTACCTGCATGCGCAGATAGGGGTTTTGCGAAATGAATCTTGACGATGACCTACTCTCACATGGGGAAACCCCACACTACCATCGGCGATGCATCGTTTCACTACTGAGTTCGGGATGGGATCAGGTGGTTCCAATGCTCTATGGTCGTCAAGAAATTCTGTTGCCAGAATGTCCAGATGGACAGCCCAGCGAATTCGGATATGCGATATTTGTGGTCTTACGAATCTTCGGGTCTTTCGTCTTCACCACCGCAATCTGCGTAGCAAATTGCTTGGGTGTTATATGGTCAAGCCTCACGGGCAATTAGTATTGGTTAGCTCAACGCCTCACAGCGCTTACACACCCAACCTATCAACGTCGTAG